>JBBRPU010000189.1:0-6722 GCA_038227545.1 Candidatus Acidiferrales bacterium | reverse complement strand
GATGATTGAGCCCTCCGGGGCGTTTGATGTGCGGCTGCAGGCGCGCATCGCGGCGGAGCCGGTGAAGCAGAGCTGGTGGTCGTGGTTGGGCGCGGCTCCTCGAGTGCTGGCGGCGGCTGCGATGTTGCTGCTGGCGACCGTTTGGGTAGGACACCGGCCGCTGGATTCCGCGGGCACGGGAAACATGGCGAACGTAACGAGTCCCGCGGGGAATGAAACACAGGTGGTGCCGGATCAGGATTTGCCGGTGCTGGAAAATTTCGATGTGCTGGCGAACTTTGAGCCGCTGACGGAACTGTCCAAGGACGTTCCGGCAGAGGATGCTTCTGAACAGGAAATGTGAAGGCATATGACGCTGCGGCGACAACTCGCGAATTGGTGGCTCGTGCTGGTGGTCAGCGCGGGGGTTGCGGGTGTGTCTCTGGCGCAGCGGCAGGATCGCGAGGCGCAGAGGCCGAGGCCCCGGGCGGAATCATCCCGGCCGGCGCCGAGGGCTGCTGGTGGTCAGCGCGCGCAAACTCCCGCGCCGAGACAACAGCCAAGGCAGCAGCCACGGCAGAGTAGCGAACCGCGCCGCGAGCAGGCGCCGGTTATGCGAGGCGGCAGGCCTTATTCTGGTTCCGCGAATGGGGACCGAGCGCCGAGAAATCCGGATCGCTCCGGCGCGAATATGGACCGGCGCGCGTATGACCGGCCGAATGCAAACCGGCAAGACTTGAACCGGCAGAATTCCGAGCGGCCGAATTTGAACCGCGAGAATGTAAATCGGCAGAATCTAAACCGCGAGAATATGAATCCCAACCGGCCGCCGTCGAGCCAGTATTCGCGCGGCGCGGAAAATAATTATGGCGGGTATCGCGAGCAGCAGAATCGGCTGAGCCCGGAAGACCGGCAGCGGGTGATTCAGAATCAGCAACGATTTCGGCAACTGTCTCCCCAGCAGCAGCAGGATATGCGAGAACGCGGGCGGGTCTGGCAGCAGATGACGCCGCAGCAGCGTGAGCACATCAAGAACGAAGTATTGCCGGCTTGGCGGAATATGCCGCCGCAACGGCAGAAGGCCATTGAGCAGCGATTGGGCGTGCTGCAGAACATGCCGGAATCGGCGCGGAATCGGCACCTGAATGATCCGTACTTTACTCGAGGGATGAGCGACGAGGATCAATCTACGTTGCGGGATTTGAGCCACCTGCATGTTGGTGGAGCGCCGGATGCGCCGCATGAGTAATTCGGGATGCAAAAACTAAGCTATTCGTGAGTTGCACTCCACGCGCCCTCGTTTTATTTGCAATCGAACTTCGGCAACCGTTCTTCGCTGACAACCTTCAACGCTAATCATCCGCTACAATAATCTGATGGCGGTGCGTGCAGGATTTAGCGCCGCCTCGCAAAGAGGGAACTTCCTTTCGTGTCTACGCGCTTTCGCGCCATGCAGCATCGAAATTTTCAGCTATTTATCGGCGGGCAGTTGGTCTCGCTGATTGGCACGTGGATGCAGACCACCGCGCAGTTGTGGCTGGTCTACAAAATGACCAATTCCGCGGCGCTGCTGGGCGTATTCGGATTCATGAACCAGGTGCCGATTTTGTTTCTGGCGTCCATCGGGGGCTACGTAGGGGACCGTTACAACCGTCACTACGGCGTTATCGCCACGCAAGTGGTATCCATGGTGCTGGCGTTTGTGCTCGCGGTGCTTACTTTCGCGCAAGCGATCAAGGTTTGGGAATTGATTCTTATCGCTTTTCTTGTGGGCATCGTGAATGCTTTCGATGTGCCCATCCGGCAGTCGTTTTTGGTGCAGATGGTGGTTAAAGAGGATTTGCCCAACGCCATCGCGCTGAATTCGTCCATTTTCAACGGCGCGCGGGTAGTGGGTCCGGCCATCGCGGGATTCGCGTTGGCCTGGAAAGGACCGGCGTGGTGCTTTCTGCTGAACGGAATCAGTTTTCTGGCGGTGCTGGCGGCGCTGCTGTCGATGCGCATACAGAAAATTGCGGTCAAACCACCACAAGGCTCACCATTTCAGAATTTCATCCAGGGATTTCGATTTGCCATGGGAGATTTTCCGGTGCGCTCGGTACTTCTGCTGTTGAGCTTATTGAGCTTGCTGGGGCTGCAATATTCGGTATTTCTTCCCATCTTTGCGAACGACATTCTGCATCGCGGTGCCAAGGGCTTCGGTCTGCTGATGAGTACCGCGGGAGTTGGCGCGGTGCTGGGCGCGTTGTATTTCGCGGGCCGCACCAGCTACAAAGGGCTGGCGCGCTGGATTGCGGGGACATCCCTGACGTGCGGGGTTGGCCTGGTGCTGTTTTCGCAATCACGGGTATTCTGGTTTTCGGGGGCGATTCTCTTGATTGTGGGCTTTGCGGCTACCGTGCAGATGGCGGCCACGAACACTATTGTGCAAAATCGCGTGCCTGACGAGTTGCGTGGGCGGGTGATGGCGGTGTACGCAACCATGTTCATGGGCGTGCAACCGATTGGGTCGTTGATCGCGGGTGGAGTGGCGAAGCACATTGGAGCACCAAATACGTTGACGATTTTTGGACTATTCGTGATAGTGGGGAGCCTGATATTTCTGTTTCGGGTGGCGCTGCGGCTGCGCGCACCGAGGGCGACAGAGGCAATATCGGCGGCAGAATAGTGGTGGTGTGGTAATGGCGAGACGAAAATTAATCCGATTCCCGAATTGGCCCTCAAACTGCACGATGTTTTGCAGTTCTTCCATTCGAATCACATAAAACGTAATTTTTTCTTCGGAGAGCGACTTGGAATGAAAGTTCTACTTGGGATGTTTGCGGTTATGTTATTCGCTGGTGTGTCTACGTGTCGCGCGGACAGTTTCGTGGCCGTGAACATGTTGCCGACGACGTTTGACCTCAGTGGCATGGACCACGGCTTTGGCAATGAAACCATAGGCGTCACGTTCTTATGGGATACGACTACCAACGTCTTGTCAGACTTCCAAATCACCGCCGTAGGTCACTGGGGAGCAGGTCTTGAAGAAGCGATACCCCAATATTTTATCGGCTCGCAAGGACAGAATTCGGTTATATCTTTCATGACTTTTAGCAGCGCTTCCACTGGCGCTGCGTGGCAAATGAACAGTGGCAATCACGGAGGCGCGATCCCTCAGTTGCCAGCCGTCCCGGGAAAATATTTCACAGATCTATTCTTTCAAACCGACAGCGCCGTATCCGGCCAAGACTTTACTGAGGGCACCGCTATTGTAAGTGCAGTGCCAGCGGCGGAACCGGCTACGGGTTTGCTCGTGGGGCTGGGACTCGCTGTTGCAGGACTCATGCGCCGCCGAAAGAAGAAACTGGTTAATCCCACAGTGTGGGAGAATCTCGGCTAACTACTGATTCTGAGTTATAAAAACAGTATGCCTCACGGATTTAGGAGCATTATTTACTTCCGGTAATTCGCAAATCCTTTTCGGATCATAAATCGACACAGGAACTTATTTACTCATTTTGCCAAATGGGTTTCCGTTGGTGTGCACTCTTTACCCATCAGGTATCAATCCCCTCGCTATAACCCGGCTCATAAGTACGTCGCTATGTGGGAGTGTCTTCAAGCCGGGTTGGTGCGGTAAGTCCATTCCAGTTTTGTTTCCGGCGACACCGTTGAAGCAGTGGTTTGTGCGACTGCTGCCAGGATTGCGTCCACTTTAGACCGGTTTGGTGACAGGGAGCAGACGGGATCGGTGGCGGCGGGATCGCCCGCGAGAAGCATGGCTTGGCAGCGGCAGCCGCCGAAGTCTAGTTCGCGGCGATCGCAGGAGCGGCAAGGCTGCTGCATCCAGTCTTCACCGCGGAATTTCTGGAAGGCGGATGAATTTTCCCAGATTTCGCGCAGACTGCGGTTTGTGACATTTTCAAAGGTAAGATCGCGGATTACGCGTGCGGCGTGGCAGGGCAGCACTTCTCCGCTCGGCGCCACCAACATGAGCTTGCGGCCCCAGCCGCCCATGCAGGCCTTGGGATACTTCGCGTAATAATCCGGCACCACGTACTCGATGCGTATTTTTCCGCGCAAACGCTCCTGCGCGCGCTGCAAAAGCTCTAAAGAGGAATCGAGCTGCTCGCGGGTGGGCAGCAAGTTTTCGCGATTCGCAAACGCCCAGCCGTAATACTGCACATGGGCGAATTCCACGCGGGTGGCGCAGGAAGCTTCGGCAATGGCCAGCATTTCTTCGAGTTGGTGGATGTTCTGGCGATGGATGACAAAGTTCAGCGTCACCGCTACGCGATGGTTGCGGAGCCAGTCCAGGACGCGCAGCTTTTGCGCGTGCGTGGTGGTGCCGGAAATTTCACTGGCGATTTCCGGACGCGCACCCTGGAAGCTGAGCTGGAAATGGTCCAGTCCGGCGGCGACCAGTTTTGTAAGACGGGCTTCGTCGAGCGGCAACCCGGAAGTAATGAGGTTTACGTACAGGCCCGCGCCGCGGGCGGCGGTGACGAGCTCCAGTATGTCGGGGCGAGCGAGAGGTTCGCCTCCGGTAAAGTCGGCTTGGAGGACTCCAAGCTCCACAGCTTCGTGAAAAACCTTGGTCCACTGTTCGGTGGAGAGCTCGCTGGCGCGCGCGTTCAGTTCCAGAGGATTCGAACAATAGACACAGTGCAGCGGGCACCGGTGGGTGAGCTCGGCGATGAGGGCTAGTGGAGTAGGAACGGAAATATTCGTCAAGGGATTATATCGCTAAGACTTAGCCGCGTGGGCGCCGCGGGTGCCAGCTTCGGGGTTCGTGAACTCCAGCGCCCCTTGATCGTTCAAAAGCGAAAGATAACCAAGGATGTCGCTTTCAACCTTTTGCGGCTGGGCTTGCGCGTAAATGCTCTGAAGCTCGCTGACGATCTGGCGGACGGTGCGTTGGCCGTCGCAGCGTTCGACAATCTGCAAGCTCGGCCCGAGAAGGCGCAACGCTTTTTCGGGCATCAGCAAGACACGCGGCTGCTGCTTGGGGTCATTGAGGCGGCATCCCGCGGAGAGTTGCGGCCGGCTGTCGAGTTCGGGCGTCATTGGCAATTTTTCGCTGGCTTATGTCCTTCAGGAACTTTTACCTGCAGAAACATTTGTTTCCGGAATAAAAGCTCCAGGCGGAGGCCAGCCGGGTTCGACGTAAGCAAAATACAGTGCATCGAGCTGGGCCCACAAGATGTCGCACTTGGCGCGCAGCGCGGCGTAGGCCTTCTCCTGGTCATCGCGGGTGTGCGCGTTTTTTACCACCCACGCCAGGGCAAACTCGGCGTCTTCGGGAGCTTGCGTCAGGCGCGCGTTGAAATAATCCAAGCCTCCGGAAAGCCAGGGGTAGTGTTCGCGCAGGCGATCCACGCGCAGGGTAATCAGTTTGTGCGAGAACATTTCCGTCAGCGAGGAAGCCACAGATTCCAGCAACGGGTGAGTGCTGACGAAATTCACGTAGGCCTCCACCGCAAAGCGCGTGGCCGGCAAAATGCCATCGCCGCGCAGCGCCTGTTCGCGATGCAGTCCGGTGGCTTCCACGAGGCGGAGCCATTTTTCGATTCCGCCGGGTTTTACGCCATCGCCATCGTGATCAATGACGCGCTTGCGCCACGCCAGGCGAAACGCGGGATCTTCGCTGTGCGCGAGAATGGCGGCGTCTTTCATGGGGATGTGGCTCTGGTAGTAGTAGCGATTGAGGGCCCAGGCCTGGAACTGGCCGCGGGTGAGCTTGCCCTCATGCATGCGCAAGTGAAAAGGGTGCTTATGGTGGTAGCGCTCCTCGCCGATGGCATGGAATCCGGCGATGAATTCACTTTCGGGCAGCCGCTTTTTGCCAACAGTCAGGGTGGGCGCGTTCATAGATCGAGCTCCATGCCATCGTAGGCGATTTCGAAGCCGGCATCCATGACGGCGCGATGCTGCGGGCTGTCTTCATCCAATATCGGATTGGTATTGTTGATGTGAATGAGAATGCGACGGCCGGTGGAGGTTCCGGGGTACTTCTCGAGCAAACCGTCCGGCCCGGAGAGCGGCACGTGGCCAATCTGGCGGGCGGTTTTTTTGCTGCGGCCGGTGCGGATCAGTTCGTCATCGCTCCAGAAAGTGCCGTCCAGGAAGGATACCCCGCTGCTTTCGACGTGCGATTTCCAGCCGCTTGAGTTTGCGATACTTCCCGTCGCGGGAATGGATGGCGCATAAAAAAGACGCTGGTCTCCGTGGTGGATTACAAACGCGGCGGTGGATTCCTCTGGAGCGAGAGAGCGCTGAAGCTCTTCGCTGACGTAATCGGGATAAGCGCCGCCGAGCGGGATGGTGGCGCAGAGAAATTCCGGAGCGGCGCCGGAATCTTCATCGAGATGACAGCCGAGACGTCCTTTGCCGGAAAGCGCCACCCACTTCACCGGGGGATCGGCGCGCTCCAGAACACGAAACATGCGATTTTCTTTTTGCAAGATGCGCTGCACCGATGGTGTGGCGAAAACAAAGAACGATTGGAATTCACGCAGGTGCAGCAAGCCTGCAACGGAGTCCACGTCCGCGCCGGGCAGGAAAACGCCGCCTAGGGGTGATTCCGCTGATTCGGGCGAAGCTCCACGCACGGTGGGACCCGGGCACAATGCCGGTGTATTGGTGATTTGGGTTCTCAGGTCTGGGGAGGCGCTCAGGAGAAACCAAACTTTGGAGTTGGTGGTGAAAGCCAGCTGGGTCTGGCTGCGCGCGCGGCCGTGAAACTTTCCGGCCCGAACCCG
>JBBRPU010000188.1:0-6725 GCA_038227545.1 Candidatus Acidiferrales bacterium | reverse complement strand
TCCGAAAAAATGCGCTCCATCTCTTCCGCCACCTTGCGCCGAAAGCGGTCCGACTGCACGAAATCCACCGCCGAAAGGAATCGTGCTTGCCGGAAAAGATTCGGCCACGCATCCGGTGTTTGCACTTTCAATTGATCCAGCTCGCGACTCAGCGTCAATTCCTCAAACGCCGCCGCGCCCTCGGCAAACAGCAACAGATTCAGCGATTGATACGGCCAGTCCGGTAAACTCACTTCCTTCGGAATCATCCCCAGTCTGGGAAGCATTTCCAGCGCCGCGCGATCCACTTCTGTCGCCGGATTTTGTTTCATCCATGCTGGAAAATATCCGACGCGCAAGCCTTTAACATCCGCGCCCGCGTCAAAATCCAGACGACTCTCCACACTCGAAATGTCTCCGGCATCCGCCCCCGAAATCGCCTGCAGCACCAGCAGGCCGTCTTCCACCGAACGAGTCATCGGCCCAAGTTTGTCCAGCGACCAGCACAGCGTCATCGCCCCCGTGCGCGGCACGCGACCATACGTCGGCCGCAGCCCGGTCACGCCGCAGCGCATGCTCGGGCTCACAATGCTTCCGCCTGTCTCGCTGCCCATCGCGAATCCCACCAGCCCCGCCGCGGTCGCCGCTCCAGGACCGGCGCTCGATCCCGACGCGCCTTCCTCCAGCAGCCACGGGTTCATGGTCTGCCCGCCGAACCAGACATCGTTCAGCGCCAGCGCGCCCAGGCTGAGTTTCGCCACCAGCACCGCGCCCGCCGCATGCAGTCGTTTCACCACCGCGGCATCTTCTTCCGGAACGCGATGGCGATAAAACTCCGCTCCGTATGTAGTAGGAATTCCCGCGGTGTCCAGCAAATCCTTCCCGCCCCACGGAATTCCGTGGAGCGCCCCGCGATATTTGCCCGCCGCGATTTCCGCGTCGGCGTTCTTCGCCTGCTTCATCGCCAGCTCGCGCGTAATCGTGATTACGCAGCGCAGCTTGGGATCGAACTGCTCCAGCCGCCGCAAATAAATCTCTGTCAGCCGCACGGACGAAAGTTTCCGCTGTTCGATCCACCGCGAAAGCTTCGTCACCGGCGCGTAGGCGATATCCGCGTCGTTCGCCGGCAGCGGCCCCGGATCAACTTTGCTACGCACAAACTGCTGGCGCGTCGGCCCCGCTTTGCGCCCGGGCAAAACCGCGTTGTAGCGCGACCACGGCGCGACCGTAGGACCAATTGCAACTTTGCGCGGGCCGGTTCGCCTCTCATATACCGCCGCCAGGTTCACGCGCCAACTCTCCGCCGCCGCCTTGCGCTCCGCCTCCGTCAGCGAAAACTGCACCAGCTTTTCAGCCTCAGCAAAACTCGCGGCCGTCACCGGAGGGCCCACCGCAGGTCCGGTCCCAAACGCCGGCGGCGCCCCCGGCGGCGGCTCTTGCTCCAGGAATTCTTCATGCGCCAGCCCGTGCCCCAAAAAATTGTGGCCTCCAGCCGCCGCCCCAAATAAACCCAGCGACCCCTGCGTCAAAAAATCCCTACGCGATGTGCCCATGTTTCCTCCGCGAAGCATTGTAATCCCTCAGACATTTTCCCCACCGGATACATGGCTGCGGAGAATGCTCAGATTCGTGAAAATGACACTGTCGCGCTCTGGGCTGCGGCCCGGTGGGCCAGTTCGCCATCGCCGGCACCTTTATGTTGGGCGCCGCGCGCGTCATCGCTATTGAGAGGCTCCCGACACGTACAAAGTGTGGCGCGATAAAAAGACCACGTCACGAAAATCGTGATCGATCCGTGGTCGAAAAACGGCAACCATACCCCCGGCAAAAATTGAAAATGTTTAGTGGGAATGTCACGACGATGTGGCCGAAGGCCGATTCCCGGCCCCGAAGCTCTCTAAATAGCAGAGCTCGAGACACGGGAATTACCCGGGGTGAGGAATTAGCATCTACTTAGCGTACGGCTACGATCAATTCTTGCAATGGAAATATGCCGCGAAAACGCCTTCAGTTCGCATCTTCGAAATAATCGAAGACTGAAACCTAGTTACCGCTGCGGCTGCGTCTTATCTTCTACTTTTTCGGCGCCCTCTCTCGTCTTTTTCGCCGCTTTATGCGTTCCCTTTTTCGCGGTCTTTTTGGTAGCGCTGCCAGTCTTCTTTGCAGCTCGCTTCGTTGAGCGTCCCGCGTCCTTCATGTCTTCTTTAGCTGTCGTATCCTGAGCATTAGATGCCATCGCCGGGCTGTTCGTGAAAGCGATCAACAGGAATGCCAAGCTAGCCACAATCTTCGCAATTTTTTTCATTCTATCTCCTGGTTTTGAATTCTGTTTCAAAAGCAATCATACCAGCCGCAGCGATTCAGTCGATCAGGTTTTCTCCGTAGCAATCCATCCCGCTGAAGCAGTTGGAGGGACTAGTTGACTCCATCAGAGCAAGAAATTTGGTGGACGTGACCGGGATCGAACCGGTGACCCCCTGCTTGCAAAGCAGGTGCTCTCCCAGCTGAGCTACACGCCCACAATTGGTAAGTGCACTGATTTTAAAGCATTTGCGCCACTTCTCAAACTCGGAATTACCACGCAGGTCAGTGACCGTAAACTCCTCAATAGGACAGCCTGAAATTCTGAACGCGCGCAACGCCTGGCGGCCATGAGAACCCAGCTCTTTCAATCACCCAAGGAGTTGCTTACTGAATTGACCCACATCAAAAGCCTCAACTCCTTTGGCAATCGCCGCCGTGGCAGCCGGCGGGCCAGGCTTGCGATGGACAATCAGCAACCGCCGCGATTGTTTTCCCAGAGACGATTGCAGGGAGAGCAACGGCGCGGCCATCCTCGTCTGAACCGTTTTCCCCGCTTTCGCTTCAATCAGCCACAATCCTGCGTTAGGCCTTGGTAAAAGAAAATCCACTTCAAGCCCTTGCTGGTCGCGAAAATAATACAGCTCTCTCCTTAGTCCCTGATTGATCTGGCTCTTCAAAATCTCCGATGCGATGAAACCTTCGAACAGAGCGCCCAGGAAAGGAGACCGCTCCAACTCGCCAGCCGTCCTAATTCCGAGGAGGTAACATGCCAGGCCGGAATCCCCCCAATACACCTTCGGTGACTTGATAAGCCGCTTTCCAAAGTTTTCGAAGTAAGGAGGCACTACCATGATTTCGCCTGTGGATTCGAGAATCCGCAGCCATTCACCGATGGTTGGGACGGAGACGCCGAGTGGGGCGGCCAGGTCTGTCTTATTTAGAATTTGGCCGTGGCGGCTGGCCAGCAGCGCGAGAAAACGCCGAAAGGTCACCAGGTCGCGCACATTTAGGATCGACCGGACATCGCGCTCGAGATACGTCTGCAGATAAGACGCAAACCACAACTCGCGAGACTTGGGGCGGGCCAGCACTTCAGGGAAGCCGCCATGCAAAAGACTTACTTTGTCTGTCTCCGTCGTACTCAGCGGCAGAAGTTGCAGTATCGCGGCGCGTCCGGCCATAGACTCGGTCATTCCCCGCATGAGCGGAGCCTCTTGAGAGCCGGTGAACAGCCATTGCCCCATGCGACGGGGCCGCGCGTCAATGAGCGTGCGGACATAGTTCAACAACTCGGGAGTATTTTGGATTTCATCAAACACTACGGGCGGGTGCAACCCTTCGAGAAAAGCGCGCGGGTCACTACGCACGCGGCTTTGTACGTCGGGATCTTCGAGAAGCACGTATTGAGCGCGGGGAAAGAGTTGACGCAATAGTGTTGTTTTTCCGGCGCGCCGCGGTCCCGTCAGGACCACCGCTGCGAAGTGCTTCGCGGCCGCGGAAAAGACCGTCCCCAGTCTTCTGGGCACATATCGCATTTGAGTATTATGAACCAGTACCTTAGATTACTCAACGTCTGGGTTGGCGATACCGGCAGGCAGGAAGTCGTTGAGCTAAACAGGAAATACAACATTTGTTACCGCTCACCAACCGAAAAGCAGCTAATTCAAATTGCGTTGTAGCGCCTGCCGCAGCGCCACTTTCTTTGGCTCCGTCAATTTTCTTCCGCTAGCCGTTAAATAAAAAACGTCAATGGCCTTTTGGCCTTCCGTGTCTATCAACGCCACCTCAATATTGCATTCTTCCTTCGCGATCGCCGATCCCATTTCATAAAGCAATCCCGGCCGGTCTTGCGCCACTATTTCCAGCAGCGTGCTATGCAGCGAAGCCGAATCGTCGAACGAGATCCTCGTATCCACCACGATCTTGGGAGTCTTCGCCCGTGTCGCGCTGTCTCTGCTTTGCAGCAGCGGCTCCAGCGCCCGCGTGCCGTTCACCACGTCCGCCAGGTTCTTGCGGAATCGCTCGATCTCGCCAGGATTCAGTTCCAGCGTGCGATGCAGGTCCGCGAATTGAAACGTATCCAGCACCACTCCCGCCGCGTTGGCGAAGGCGTCCGCCTTCACAATGTTCATGCCCCAGCCGGCCAGCACTCCCGCGATTTTCGCAAACAACGCCGGCCGGTCCGCGGTTATCACCGCCAGTGAAAATCCCAGCCTCGTAGCTTTCACCGCCGTTTGCATCGGCTCGCCCTTAAGCTTTTGATACAACGCGAAATGCTCCGCAATCTCCGCGGCGGAGTGCACCGCCAGGTATCTTCGCGGGAATCCTTCCAGGAACCGTTCAATCTCGCCTTCACTCGCGCCGTGAACCTGTTCGCGCACTTGCGCCAGCAGTGAAGTTTCCTTAGACGCATGCAACCGATCACGGTCCAGCGTCCTGCTGAAGTGATTGGAAGTGGCCACGAACAGTTGCCACAACATTTCCGCTTTCCACGGCGTCAACGCCTCCGGATTCACCGCGTGAATGTCCGCGTAGGTAAGCAAAGTAAGCCGCTGTAGCCGTTCTTGCGTCCCCGCCGTTCTCGCGAATAGCGTCACCGTGTCCTGATCAAAAATGTCGCGCCGTTGCATCGTCGCGGACATTTCCAGATGATGCTCGATCAAAAAGCGCACCTCGGCTTTCTCTTCCGCGGTGAGTTCCAGCCTCGCTGCCGCGCTTTCCAGCGCCCCCAGGCTACCTGTGACGTGATTCTCTGTCGCCATGCCCTTGCCCACATCGTGCAGCAGCATCGCCAAAACCAGCAGGTCGCGGCGCTCCAGGGTCTTCCATAGCGGAGCAAAATTCTTTCCCAGCGGGTCCGTAGCCTCGCCCAGTTCCTGCAAATGTTCAATGGTGCGCAGCGTGTGCTCGTCAACCGTATAGCGGTGATAAAAATCTCTTACCACCAGCGAATCAATGTTGCCGAACTCCGGCAGCATCTCCGTCAGCAATCCCAGCCGCTGCATCGGTCGCAGCGCCGCCCCCGGATACTCGGCGCTCAATATTTCCCGCAGCGTCGCCCAGGTAATTTGCGTGTTTTGCGCACGCACTTCCGGGTGCGTCAGAATATATGCGATGGTCCGTTCTGCTTCGCGGCTCAAGGGTATTCCGCTGGCCGCCGCTCCCATAAACAAAGAAAACATCACCGCGCGATCCGACAGCGCTCCCGGCGCCACCACTTCCAGCAATCCGTCGCGCACGATAAATGGTTTTGTGCTGCTCTGCTCGACCTTCGACGGCGCCCGCGTCGCGCTGAAAATCCTTTCGCGCAGTGAAAGCCCGGTCAGCGGAGTTTTTTGTTCCATGTGCCGCAGCAGCCGCCGGTTTAATGTGCGCGCCTGCCGGAAATACATGCGCATCCATTCTGCGGCTTCTTGTTTCGCGATCTTTTCCGACGCAGCACTCTGCTCTTCCAGTGTCGCTCTGCTGCTCTCGCCAACTCCCAGAGAGCGCGCCGCGGCTTCCGACTGCAATTCATACGTCAGCGTATTGTCGTTGCGTCCATTGCTGTAATGCAGGAAGCATCGGATCTCGCTCATGAACTCCACGGCCCTGGCCACCAGCGTGTCCTCCACCGTGGTTACCGGCCGCGAATCCTTCTTCTCGCCGTTGATCTGCTGCAGCCACACCGTCGCCTGGTAGTCGCGCAGCCCTCCGGGAGATTCCTTCACGTTGGGTTCCAGGTGAAAGATTGTGTTGCCGTAACGCGCCAATCGGTCTTTCGTCAACTTCTGCAGTTGCGCCAACAGAAATGGGCGCGCCTGCCGCTCCGATCCCGGCAATACCTTGGTGTCCAATTTTTCAAACAGCCCGGCGTCGCCCGCCAGGAAGCGCCGGTCCAGCAGCGCCAGGTGGAATTCGGCGTTGTCTTCCTCTATGCGTTTGCATTCATCAATAGTTCGTCCCGCGGAGCTTACGCGAAATCCCAAGTCCCACAATATGCGCGACAATTCACCGATCAGCGGACGAAATCCCGCTTCGGCCTTCTCACTTCCAAACAAAAATAAAATATCCAGATCCGAGTAGGGAAATAAGAGCCGTCGCCCGTAGCCGCCCAGTGCCAGTAGGCAAAGCCCCTGCGTGTCGCCGTCATGCACCCGCAGCGCCTCGCCAAAAATTCGTTGGATATTGCTGTCCGCCAGCTCGCACAACGCCTGCAACGTTTGTTTCGCGCCCGCGCCACTCTCGAATTGTTCCCGGATCCGCCGCCGCTGATCGTCAGCTTCCAAACTAAGCACGGAAATAGGAGGGATGGGCCCTTGCATAGCTCTTTGCGCGTGTTCTGCCACGTCTACCTTGAACTATAACGGTCAATCATGAGTGGTAGAACCTGTCGTTCAAATCACAAACGTGGCGGGTCACGTCTGTTTTATTTGTTTCAAAAGTTTCGCCGGTGGCTACAG
>JBBRPU010000187.1:0-6766 GCA_038227545.1 Candidatus Acidiferrales bacterium | reverse complement strand
GGAAAAACTCGGCGGCGGCGGCATGGGTGTGGTGTACAAGGCCAAAGATTCGCGGCTGGGCCGAAGCGTGGCGCTGAAATTTCTTCCTGACGACATCTCGCAGGATCCGCAGGCCATCGAGCGATTCCGCCGTGAAGCGCGCGCGGCATCGTCGCTGAACCACCCGAATATCTGCACAATATACGATGTCGGAGAATACGAAGGCCGCCCGTTCATTGCCATGGAGCTGCTGGAAGGCGAGACGCTGAAGCACCGCATTTCCGACAAGCCGCTGGCGATTCTGGAATTGCTGGAGATCGGCATCCAGATTACCGATGGTCTCGAAGCCGCCCACAGCAAAGGCATCGTGCATCGCGATATAAAACCGGCCAACATTTTCCTTGTCAATCGTGGCCAGGCAAAAATTCTTGATTTCGGTCTGGCCAAACTCACGACTCTTCGCGAGACCGCCAAAGATTTCTTGAGCCACGCTTCCATGCCGAGCCAGACGATGGTGGGTGATGCGGCATTTCTGACCAGCCCGGGAAGTTCGGTCGGCACGGTGGTGTATATGTCGCCCGAACAGGCGCGCGGCGAGGACCTTGACCCCCGTTCGGATCTATTTTCTCTCGGTATCGTGCTGTACGAAATGGCCACGGGGATCGTTCCGTTTTCGGGCGCAACGGTGGCGTTGATTTTTGATGGCATTCTACATTCCGAAGCCACTCCAGCGACAAAAGTGAATGCAAAGTTGCCGCCGGCGGTGGAAAACATTTTCGCCAAGGCGCTGGAGAAAGACATTGATCTGCGTTACCAGACGGCTGCGGAACTTCGCGCTGATCTGAAGCGCCTGAAACGAGACCTGGATTCGAGCCGCCGCGCTACTGCGGAAAAGACCGAAACGACGGCAACACAGAAAAGCGCAACGGTGGCCGTACCAGCAAAAAAGTCCGTGGCGGTATTGTATTTCGAAAATCAAAGCGGCGTGAAGGAAGACGAGTATCTGCGCGACGGCATCACTGAGGATGTGATCACGGAACTTTCCAAGATTCGAGGGCTGAACACCTTTTCACGGCCGACGGTGCTGGCGTTCCGCGACAAACCTGTGACGCCCGCGCAGATTGGACAGCAACTAGGCGCAGCGTATGTGCTGACCGGAACGGTGCGCCGCGCCGGAGCGCGCCTGCGCATCAGCGCGCAACTGGTAGACACGCATACCGATTTTCCACTGTGGTCGGAGCGCTTCGACCGCGAAATGAAAGATGTCTTCGAAGTGCAGGACGAGATGGCACGGAAAATCGCCGAAGCACTGCGCGTGACATTGTCGCCGCAAGAGTTGGAGGCGCTGGCCGACAAGCCTACGGAAAATCTGCAAGCCTACGATCTGTACCTGCGCGGGAAACGTTACGCCCGGCGCCTGACGCGGCAGGACGTGGAGTTTGCGCTGCAGATGTTTGAAAACGCGGTGACGTTGGATCCTAGTTTCGCGCTGGCTTACGCGGCGTGCGCCAACGCGTGCGCGATGTACTATTCATTTTTCAGCCGTGATCAAGTATGGGTGGAACGCGCGCGCGAGGCGTCCGGGCGGGCGGTGGCGCTGCGCTGGGACCTGCCGGAGACACATGTCAGCCAGGCGTGGGTTCTGTACGCGGCCGGCTTGTATGACGAGGCTGTTCGCATGGTGAAGAAAGCCATCGAACGAAAGCGCGATTGTGACGGCGCGTATTACCTGTTGTGTCGCGCGCTGTTTGCCGCGGGACGTTACCAGGAGGTTGCTGACGTCGCGGAATCGGCGATCGAAGCGAGCGGCGAAGATTACAACGTGTACGTTCCCATCGTGAACAGCCTGGGCGGAATGGGGAAGGATCAGGCCAAGCGAAAAATGGTAGAGAGAAGAATTACCGCGCTGCATAACCATTTGAACCATGTTCCAGAAGATGCGCGAGCGCGAATCTTGTTAGGCGCGGACTACGCCGAGATGGGCAGGGAAGCAGACGCCATGACGGAGCTGAAGCTGGCGGTTACGCTGCGCGCCAATGAAGCGTCGATCCTCTACAATGTGGCGTGCGTTTACTGCCTGCTGAAAAAAAAGGACGAGGCCATCGAAGCGCTGCGACAGGCTTGGGAAGCAGGCTCGAAGGACGCGGTTTGGGCGCGACGCGATCCAGACCTCACCATGCTGCATGGCGACCCGGAGTTTGAGCGCATGTATCCGGAAAAACCTGGCGCCTCTCCGATTGTGAGTTGAGCCGCGGAACCGATAGAGTTCGTGGCCGCATCTGTCGCACCCCGGCTGAGGTGCACGATCACGATTCTGGAAATGATAAAGGCGCCGCTCTTTTTCTCTCAACAATTTGAGACATTGGTTAGTAAACGGAGCCGCCTGATTGCGTGGAGCTCAGCACGCCGTTAGTGGCGGAAACTGAATAGGTAATTCCTCCCGAGCCTTGCCAGGTGTTCAAATTAAAATTTCCGCTTGCGTTGATGCGATACACAGCGATGTTCTGATAGGTCAGGGGAGTTTTGGCCTGACAAAGTTGCGGCGCGCCGGGCGCCTGCATGAAGTACACGGTGCTGTTGCCGACGACGGTGCCGTTTCCGGAAGCGTCAATCAGCAGAGCGGTCTGTTCATCAATGGCGATATCGCGTGGCGCGCTGGACCAGCCGTTCAGCACCAGGCGGCACAGGAATGCCAGGTCACGTCCCATGCGATCGCGAGTTACAAAGTGGGGGTCACCGATGAGCCCCTGCAAAATGGTGAGATTTACGAAATCGCGATCGAAGGTGATGTAGCGATTGAAGGGATCGGCGAGCGACTGGCTGGAGGTCGCACCCTGGCTGGCCAGCGCCGAATAAACAAACTGAGAGAGCACGTTCATGCCGGCGCTGGTGCCGCCAATGGGCGCGTGGCGGACGATAAGATTATTTATTTCCGTTTCAACGGGCGTACCTTTCCAGAAAGTGATGTAATCGGATTGATCGCCGCCGGCGATCCACAGGGCCTCAGCTTTTTGAATGGTGCTAGCTACAAACGGATCGCTTGCTGCAGCGCGGTTAGGAATGATCAGCGTGGCGACGGAATTCCCGTTGGGGCATAGCGCGCGAATGTAGGGATTGTAAGCGTCGGTGCCGGAAGCGCGAATCACCAGGAAATCACCGTTGCCGCTGCGCTGGCACATCCATTGAAACGCCGCGTCCACATCCGTGCCGCCGCCCATCAGCACCGTTCCGGCGGTGGTTGAGCCGGTGACGTCACTCGTGTTGCCTACACGGAAATACGAGTACTGCTTACCGGCTTGCGCGGAAACTGTGAAACACATCGTACAGATCATTATGGCGAGCGCCTTCATAGCAATGCCTCCCTCTGAATTTCTCTTTCTATTGCGAACGCGGGATTTTCTCGAGAGTTTTTTGGGACCTGAAATCGGCCAGATTGTATCTCAACTTCGCGGTCAGCAGGTAGTTACTGGCCGCCGATGTGATGGACCGCCTTCTTGATCGCCAGGGTGTCCAGGCTTTCGAGCGGTAGATTCAGCAGCAGATTGATTCTGCGATCAAGAATCAGGAACGCGTCGCGAAATGCGCGCGCGATTTGTTCCGGAGTCCCCTTAACCGCAGCGGGGTCGGGAACACCCCAATGCGCGGTGATTGGCTGGCCGGGCCACAGAGGGCAAGTTTCGTTTGCAGCGTTGTCGCAAACGGTGAAGACGAAGTCCATTTGAGGCGCGCCGCTGCTGGCAAATTCTTCCCAGCTTTTGCTGAGGAGGCCGTTGGCGTCGAGGCCCGCAGCCTTTATCTGGTCGAGAGCTTCGGGGCGAACGCTTCCAGTGGGTTGACTGCCCGCGCTGTAGGCGGTGAATAGGCGCTTTCCCTTACCGTTCAGGATAGATTCGGCCATGATGGAACGCGCGGAGTTGCCGGTACATAAAAATAGTACGTTGTAGCGCGCCGGCATTGTCGAACGGCGCTCAGTTACAGCAGGTGGGGCCGCAGCAACTTTTTTCCGCCGACTTGGTGGCGGTGGCAGGCTTGGTGGCGCGGATGAAGGCGCTCATGATTTTGCCGTCCACCTCGGGGGCGATCGCGTTGGCGTCGATTCCTGCGGCGGCGAGAAATTCGCGGGCGTCCTCAGCTTTGTAAATCCGCGTCGGTTGAATTTCCACGGACTCGAAGCCCGAGTCTTGAAGTTTGCGGCGGTAGTCGGCTTCAGCTAATGCGCCCGCGACGCAGCCCACCCAGAGGAGAACATTTTTACGGATCTCCGGGCGAATTTCTCCACGCGTGACGACGTCGGAAACTGCGAAACGGCCGCCGGGTTTCAAAACGCGAAAAGCCTCGTGCAAAACCTGGCTCTTGTTGGCCGAGAGATTGATGACGCAATTGGAAATGATGACGTCCACGGAGTTGTCGGGGAGCGGGATATGTTCGATTTCGCCTTTCAAGAATTCCACATTGTCGGCGCCGGCTTTGCGCTTGTTCTCGTTGGCCAGCGAGAGCATTTCGTCGGTCATGTCCAGACCGTAAGCCTTACCGGTGGGCCCAACGCGTTTGGCCGACAGCAGAACGTCAATTCCTCCCCCGGAGCCGAGGTCCAGCACGACGTCTCCGGGATGCAATTGTGCGAGCGCCGTGGGATTGCCGCAGCCGAGTGACGCCAGTAACGCTTCTTCTGGAATTTGCCCCGCCTGCACGGCGTCATACAAATTGGAAGTGATGGGATCGGCCCCGGCCAAGCCGCTGCTTGCGGTGGCGCCACAACACGAGCTTCCGCCAGTTTTTACCCGCAGCGCTGCCTGGCCGTATTTTTCTTTCACTACTTCTTTGATGCCGATCTCAGTGGTGGAATTTCTCGCTTCGCTCATGGCTTCTCCTGTTCACAAACATTATTTCCACACCTGGGTGATTTCTTTCGGGTTTAGCGCTTTGTTTCTTGTGCAGCATTCGGCGTATAAGAAGCTCAACAGTTCCTGGAGCACTTCGGTATTCGCGGTGTAACGCAGGAAGGTGCTTTCGCGCTGTACTTTTACGAGGTCTTCGTTCTTGAGCTTTTCGAGGTGGTGCGAAAGAGTGGAATTGGGGATGTCCAGCTGGCCCTGTATGTCGCCAACGACCAGTCCTTCGGGATGAGCGGAGAGCAGGGCCTGCATGATGCGCAGACGTGGTTCCGTGCCCATGGCGGAAAACATGTCGGCGTACCTGGCGATTTCGCGCGGGCGGGCTTTTGTTGACGTAGACATATTTCTACATTAGTAGAAATATGGAAGGATGTCAAGCCGGTTGTATTCTCGGCTGATGGTATCAGGGCAGTGCTTTTGCTCTATATGCTTGACGCTAAGAGCTAAACGCTGAGAGGTAAACTCTGAAACCCGGAACCCCACCCTACAAACCAAGGGTGGGGCACCCTCCGCGTGTTTTTGTTATGGGTGTAAATGTTTATTCGCGGCATGTCGGGGTGTTTACGAAGGAATTTCCTGGGTCGCCCGTCAGTTGGGCAAGCGCTAATTTCAGGCCCCAAGTTTATAACCCAAATGCGAACCTGGGGCACCCGTGGTCAGCCAGCCATGGTATCTTATGTGTTACCATTGGTAACGGTCGAAGTGCGCGAATACCTTGAGCGCGGCGGCCACAGTCCTTTCGCCGCCTGGTCGGACGGTCTAAATAGAGAATCAGCCGCTAAAGTGGCCGCAGCCTTGGCGCGCATGCAGCAGGGCAACTTCTCGAACGCCAAGGGCGTGGGGGCCGGCGTTTACGAGTACAGGATCGATTTTGGCCCCGGCTACCGGCTGTACTTGGCAAAGACGGCGACCGACTTGTCATCCTCGTGGGCGGCGGTACCAAAAGACGCCAGCAGCGGGATATCAACACAGCATTTCTAAGATGGCAGGACTATGAGAAACGGAAAGAAATTGAGAGGTGAAAGCACATGGCTTTGACACGAGATTTCAAGGAGACAATCCGGGCACGGGTGAAGCGCGATCCTGGATTTCGCAAGGCACTTCTTCGCGAGGGCGTCGAACATTTTCTCTCCGGGGACGTCGAAACCGGAAAGATAATTCTTCGTGATTTCATCAATGCCACAGTCGGATTCGCTAAATTGAGCGACGTGACGCAGTGCTCTGCGAAAAGTCTCATGCGGATGCTGGGCCCTAGTGGCAATCCTCAGGCGCGCAACTTATTTGAGATCGTAGCCTATTTGCAGCACTCGGAAGGTGTGCGTTTCGAGGTTCGCGCGAGACGCGGGGCTTCGCAGCGCAGAAAGAGACAAAACCCGCATGGGTCAAAGCGCGCGGCTGCCACCGGCGTGAGCCGCTAGCCGAGCAGCCAAGCACTGGGAAAAAACGAACTTGTTAGCATGCCCGCGAAGTATTTTGGAACGCGGTCCACCTGGGAGAGCAAGCGGGATCCTGGGGCACTCGGCAACCCTGCCTGGTAAGTACCGCGACTCTTTGTCCGGGATCGGGTTTCACCTTTTTAGGCGGCTCTGCCCGGCCAGGCACCTGAGGAGGATACATGTCTGTGAAAGCGTATGTACCTGGATTTTCCTTGTGGCGAGTATTTCCTGGTTTGTTGCTTATGTTGCTGGCGCTGTTTGCGGCGACTCCCCGGGCAAAGGCGGATCACCGGAACGATTGCGATCGCCGCGTTGCGCGAGCGCGTTGGCAGCTGCACGAAGCCATCGAGCACCATGGATACGGCAGCCGGCAGGCTCGGCACTGGCAACACGAGCTGCGGGAAGAGTACGAACGGTGCGATCG
This sequence comes from Candidatus Acidiferrales bacterium, assembly GCA_038227545.1. Taxonomy (GTDB): domain Bacteria; phylum Acidobacteriota; class Terriglobia; order Acidiferrales; family UBA7541; genus Acidiferrum. Next base: position 32 of record JBBRPU010000187.1, on the reverse strand, counting down.
CGTGAGCCAAAGATATCGTAATGAACGTTGGC
>JBBRPU010000186.1:0-6771 GCA_038227545.1 Candidatus Acidiferrales bacterium | reverse complement strand
TTTCAGAAGTCGCTGAAGAATCGGCAATCGTAAATTCTGGGGCGGATGGTTCCGAGACGGGTTCAGCAGCGGGAGCCGGTGGTTGCGATTTCGTTTCGACGGGTTCGACTTCTTTGAGCACCGACAACCATTCGTCTGACAGATCCACTTCGTGAACATCCTGAGCAGCGTTGGCGACCGGCGCGGGAACGGTGGGTGCTTCTTCTGTTGACGCCGCGACGGCAAATTCCGCGACGGCGGGTTCCGCGGCTACTGGCTCTGGGGCAATCTCGATGACGGGAATTTCTTCTTCGTCCAGCGCTTCGTCTGCACTGGCGTTGGCGTGAGAGCTACTGGACAGCGCGGCTTCTGAGGAGGCGGTTAGTTCCGCATCCGTGACTCCCGCTGCACGCTGGAAGCGGCGGCGTAATTCGGCGAAACGCTCCGCACTACGATTGTCACCACGTTCACTGTGAAGTTTTTCCAGGCGAGCGGCCAGCTCCGCGGTGCGGCGATCGTCGCCCGCGCCCAACACGAAATCCAAAAGTTTTTCTAGCGTCGGCGTGTGACGCGGCGCGCGACGCAAGATGGCTTCCAGCAAGCCAATGGCTTTCTGGGTAAGGCCGTAGCTGGCGAAAAGATCCACGTCCGTCAGTGATTGAGCGATAAATTTTTGGGTTTCTTCGTCGAGCTCAGAGGAGGCATCGCGATGTTCCGCCTCCGCAGGAGACAATATTTCGGCAGCGGGAGTTTCCAGATGCGGTCGAACTTTAGGGGCCGGCGGCGGCTCCAGCTCCGTTTTGAGATTATCTTCCGACGAGGCATCTTCTTCGGGCGTGATGATGCCCATTTTCAACAAAAGGTCATTCAACTTGCGCTTCGCGGAATCGCTATCGGGCTCGCGGTCCACCAGTTGTTCGAATACTTCCTTGGCGCGATCGAGCTGGCCGTTGGCGACCAAAGCTTCACCGAGTTGCGCCAGCGCGTCCGGCAAGCGGAAAGAATCACTGGTGCGGCCGTAACTATCCACAAGCCATTCGTGCGGCTCGATGCGGCCCGGCAAACTTGTAGCGAGCTCATTCAAGAGGCGGCTGACGGCCTCATGCTCGCCGGCGTCGAGCATGGGGATGCGCGTGCGCTCGATGATGGACATGGCCTTTTCGCCGTGGCCAGACTGCAGCATGGCCTCCGCAACTTTCTGCGTCAGACCAAAATTTTTCTCGTCGGCTTCGAAGATGCGCAATGCCAGGGCGGTAGCTTTGTCCCAATTGCCGCTCTTTATGTGCAACTCCAGAAGCAGCTCGGCTTGTTCGCCACCCTTTTCCAGGTTGGGCGAGTGCTCGAGAAGCTCGGCGGCCTGCGGGGCGTTGCCGCGTGCCGAGAAAGAGCGGGCCTTGACGATCGAAGCTGCCAGGTTATGAGGATCCAGCTTCAGGGCTTTGTCGGCTAATTTTTCGCATTCGGCCTGATCGCCGCGCGCTAAAGCGCGTTGGGCGGCGGAAACATACGTTTCCATGGCTTCTTTGGTCTGGCCCATGGCGCCATACAAATCCGCGAGGCGAATCTGAATGCGCAAATTATCGGGTTCAGCGGCCAAAAGTTTTTTCAGGAGAGCTACCGCTTCAGGCTGACGATTTTGTTTCAGATGAATTTCGGCGAGCTGCAGGAACAACGGGCGAGCCTCGCTCATCACTCCTTGCTGCACATACAGGTCGGCAAGTTTTTCGAGCGGACGAATTTCTTCGGGGGCGAGCTTGGCGATACGTTTGTAAACGGCGATGGCCTTGGTGAGAAAGCCGTCGCCAACGAAAATCTGCGCAAGGCGTTCGAAATAATCTATGGCCTGGAAAGTTTCGCCCTGGCGAATGTAGAGTTCGCCGACGGTCATCAAGGTGACCTGATCGCGGGGCTCGAATTTCAGGACTTGCTGGTACTCGGCGATAGCTTGTGCGACTTTGCCCTGATTCAGAAGTTTCTGGGCGGCTTCGACGAATTTGCTTTTGTTATAAGCCATGCTCTAACCGGGACAATAAGAGTGCATGAGCGCGGACGGCGATTTCGCCGCACGGACTCGGGGACTCCGTCCGAGACGTTCTCCTCGATGCGTTGAGCTGCTTGCCGGGCTGCAACGCTACCCTGTAACGCTAACAGGCCGTAAAAACACAAGTCAATGAACGCAAAGTTTCATGTGAGTAGCCAGTTATCCCCGTTTGAATCAGGACACTTGACGGCGAAAGTCAGGCGAAGCGCGGAAAAGACGAAATTGGTCGTTAAGTTATCAGGTTGGCAGCGGGACGATGGCGGACTCGGGGGCGGACTCGGGGGCCGACTCGGGGGCGGGCGCGATGGCGGTCTCGGGGGCTTCGGGTTCGGCGAGGAATGAAATTTGGGTGGCGCCGACGGCCCAGCAATTCGATTCCCGCACGGGCGCAAACGAATGCCGGTGCAAGGGACTCGGCCCGTGAAGGCGCAGAGCCTCGAGATGGTCGGCGGTGGCGTAGCCTTTGTGCCGGGCCAGCCCGTACGCGGGATAGACGAGGTCCCATTCGGCCATGCGCGCGTCGCGATGAGTTTTGGCAAGGATGGATGCGGCGGCGATGGAGACGCTGCGCGCGTCGCCATGGATCAGGGATTTCTGCTCGATCATGACATCAAGCTTCATGGCGTCGAGCAAAAGATAATCCGGGAGAATCGAAAGCTGATGGAGCGCAGCGGTCATGGCCTGACGGCTGGCTTGATAAATGTTCCAGGCGTCAATGCGTTGCGCGTCAATTTCCGCGACCGCCCAGGCGAGGGCATGTTCACGGATGCGCGGTGCCAGCTCGCCGCGGCGCTCGGCGACCAATTTTTTAGAATCGTCAAGGCCGACGATGCGGCGCTTGGGATTGAGAATCACGGCGGCAGCGACGACAGGGCCGAACAGCGCGCCGCGTCCCGCCTCATCCAGGCCGGCGATGCGCGACCAGCCCAGTTTGCGGGCGGCGCGTTCGAAACGCGTGCAACACATGCGAGTCATGGTGGACGGGGCGATTCTAACACGCAGCGATGTGGGCGGTTGAAGAATGGCGCGCAGGTTGGCGCGTTCAGCGATTTTGTAAATTCCGGGCTGCGCCTGACACTGGTACTGTGAAAGCGTGATGAGCGACGTCTCCAAAAGTGTAATCGTCGGGACCGCCGGGCATATTGACCACGGCAAATCTTCCCTGGTGCAGGCGCTGACCGGAACGCATCCGGACCGGCTGGCGGAAGAAAAGCGCCGCGGTATCACCATTGATCTGGGCTTCGCATTTTTGGAAGAAGGCGGCGTGCGCTTCGGTTTTATTGATGTGCCGGGACATGAACGCTTCGTGGCTAACATGCTTGCCGGAGCGGCGGGCATTGACTTGGTGCTGCTGGTGATTGCCGCGGACGAAACCATCAAGCCGCAAACGCGGGAGCATTTTGATATCTGCAGATTGCTGGGCGTAAAGAATGGTGTGGTGGCGTTGACGAAGCGCGACTTGGTGGATGAAGAGACGCTTACGCTGGTGCAACTGGAGATCGAAGAGTATTTGCGAGGATCTTTTCTGGGCGGCGCGGCTGTGGTGCCGGTGAGCGCGAAAACCGGTGAAGGTATTCCGGAATTGAAGCGCGCGCTAGTTGATTGCGCGAACTTGGTGGAAGGAAAAGACGAGGCGCGCGCATTTCGTTTGCCGATTGACCGCGCGTTCGCGATGAAGGGCTTTGGCACAGTGGTGACAGGGACGCTCGTTTCCGGCAGCGTCAAGATTGGTGATGAGGTGGAGCTGTTGCCGGGAGGCGAACGGCTGCGCGTGCGAGGCTTGCAGACGGGTGGACAGGCCGTCGAACGAGCTGCGGCGGGTCAAAGAACCGCGGTGAATCTTGCGGGAGTTGATCACACCGCTGTGGAACGCGGCATGTGCCTGGTGGCACGGGGAAAATTTCACACTACGCGAAGGATTGACGCCGATTTTTTGCTGTTGCCCGGGGAGCGGCGGCTGAAGAATCACGAGCGCGTACATTTCCACGCGTCCACTGCGGAAACTGTCGCGGAGGTTTTGCTTTACGGGATGAAGGAGATGGCGCCGGGACGCGGCGCGCTGGCGCATCTGCGGCTGCAGGATGAAGTGGTGGTGGTGGCGGGCGAGCGATTTATCGTGAGGCAATTTTCTCCGGTGACAACCATTGGCGGCGGCGTAGTTTTAGATCCGTTGGCGCGCCGTCCATTGGTGCGGGATACGGGCAGAATGGAATTTCTCGAAACGCTTCGTGACGGCGGCCACGAGGCGATTCTGCAAGCCATGGTGGAGAGAGCGCCGCTGGGATTGCGATTTGACGAAATCAGCGCGCACACTGGCTGGGACGAAGCCGAGGTTACGCACACCGTGAAAGCGCTCTCGGCTGCAGGCGTGCTGAAAATGATTGGAGAAGATCGTCCTATGCTGATCAGCGCGCCGCGATTTGCGGAGATGCGCAGGCAGATTTACGAAAATGTGGAAACGTTTCAGCGTGCCAACCCGTTGGTTCCCGGTGTGGCGCTGGAAGACTTGAGGGTGAAGGCCGGGCGGCGGGTACGGCCGGAGGTTTTTCGCGCAGCGCTGGAGGAACTGGCGGCGCAGAAAAAACTCGAAGTGCTCGGAGAAATGGTCAGGCGGGCCGGTAGCACGGTGGTGTTACAGCCCGAGGAAATGGCCGCGAAGGATAGGATCGAGGCCGCGTTTCGTGGCGCAGGGTTGGCAGTGCCGTCGGTGAAAGACGTGCTTGCGGGGTTGGCCGTGGAAGCAAAGCGCGCGGAAAAACTACTGCATATTTTGTTGCGAGAAAAGAACCTCGTGCGGGTTTCGCCGGAATTGATTTTTCACAGCGCGGTCCTGGCTCATCTGAAGGAGCAGCTTTCAACGTATAAGAAGACCAAGGGCGAACGTGTCTCGGTCCCAGGGTTCAAGGACCTGACGGGCATTACCAGAAAGTACGCGATCCCCCTGCTGGAGTATCTGGACCGCGAACGGGTCACCCGCCGGATGGGGGACGAGCGTGTTATACTTTAGCTTCCGGTAGCGTGCAATTTCTAGTGTTTTTGACGATTATTAGTGGTGGAGGCAGATTATGGAATTTCCAATGCACTGGCTGATCATCCTGGTGGTGATCCTGGTTCTTTTTGGTGGGCGCAAGATTCCTGAACTGATGCGCGGGATGGGCGAAGGCGTGCGCGGTTTTAAGGAAGGTATGCATGGCGCGAATCAGTCGCAATCGCAGACGGTGACGCCTCCTAGCCAGCCGGAAAAACCGGCCGAAGAAAAGAAGCTGGGATAACGACGCCCCCGGATTTTCATGGGGAAGATAATTTTGTTCAGCAAGGCGGCCCGTTGCGGCCGCCTTTTTTGTTTTTCGCGTGAGAGAAAACTGTTATCCGGGAGTTTGGCCTGACCAACCTAAAGCTTTCAGCTCTTGAGCGACGCGCGCGAGCGGCAAGCCAACTACATTGAAATAACAGCCTTCGATGCGCGGGATGTAACGTCCGGCGCGGCCTTGAATAGCGTAGGCCCCTGCCTTGTCGTAAGGCTCGTCCGTGGCGAGATATTGAGAGATTTCCTCCTGTGACAGCGGAGAAAAATGAACCAGCGTTTCCTCCACAAAACTAATGCGCTCGGCATCTGGAAGACGAATCAGAGTGACGCCCGTGAGCACGGAGTGGGTGCGACCGGCGAGTTGGGTCAATGTGCGGCGAACGTCTTCCGCAGAACGGGGTTTCCCGATGATGTGTTCCTCCACGGTCACAACGGTGTCTGCGCCGATAACGATGGCCGGCCCTATCGAGCGGGCCGCCACCAAATCGGCTTTCGCTGTAGCCAGCCGTTGAACATGGTCGTGGGGAGATTCTCCGGGTAGCGGCGTTTCGTCCACCTCTGAAGGAATCGCCGTGAAAGACAGACCGGCATCGCGAAGAATTTCGGCGCGGCGTGGCGAGGCGGAAGCAAGGATTAATTTCATGGTGAACGAAAACTAAATGACCACGGATTCCTGGTATTCGCCAAAAACACCGCGCAGCGTGTCAGAGATTTCACCGACGGTAGCGTTATTTTCGACGGCTTCTAATATGGCCGGCAAAAGGTTTTCTGTGCCGGTCGCGCGGCGTGACAACTCGTGAAGTGCGGCGATGCTCCGCGCGGAATCGCGCTTCAGTCGGAAGGTGCGCAACCGCTCGACCTGATCGCGGCCGATCTGCTCATCCACGCGCAGAATATCTATGGGCCGTTCTTCTTCCAGTTTGAAATCGTTCACGCCCACCACGATGTGTTCATTTTTTTCGACGGCGCGCTGGAACTCATATGCTGCTTTCTGAATTTCACCCTGGATGAAGCCGGATTCGATGGCGCGCAGCGTGCCATCCAGAGGCCCGCCCATGGCGTGGATTTTCTCGAGGTAAGTTTTTGCGCCGGCTTCGATTTCGTTGGTGAGTTGTTCAATGGCGTAAGAGCCGGCCACGGGATCGATGGTGTTGGTGACACCGGTTTCATGAGCGATGATTTGCTGCGTGCGCAGAGCAATCAGCGCGGCATCTTCAGTGGGAAGCGCCAGGGCTTCATCCAGCGAATTGGTGTGCAGCGATTGACACCCGCCGAGAACGGCAGCCAGCGCCTGAATAGCTACACGGACAATATTGTTTTCGGGCTGCTGCGCGGTGAGCGAGGAGCCCGCGGTTTGCGCGTGAAAACGCAGCAGCCAGGAGCGCGGATCTTTGGCGTGGAATTGCTCGCGCATGATGCGCGCCCAGAGGCGTCGCGCGGCGCG
>JBBRPU010000185.1:0-6840 GCA_038227545.1 Candidatus Acidiferrales bacterium | reverse complement strand
CGTTGCGCAGCGGCGCGCAGGTCAGCGTCGGACATGTCGCCGATGTTGGGTATTTCGCGTTCAATAACAAATTTAGGCATCGCTTGCTGTTGACCTGACCCTTCATTCTCTGGAATTGTTCCGAACAAAACTTTACTCTTCCAACTGCGCGACAGTCAATTTAGGCCATCAGGGAAGTTTATGTGCGGCAACACGCTAACAAAAAAAAGGGGCCGGCGAGAATCACCGGCCCGGTGGCTGGATTAGAGAGCTGGCGTTAGCAGTAGCTGCAAGCTTCGCCCATCATAGGCGGACCTTGCCTGTCGCTGCCGGTGACGTCGGCCTTGATGCGCCGCAGGCGCCGGCCCAGCCGTTCGGCAAGCTGGTGCCGCGCGCGCCACAGCCGCGCCTTCAGGGTATTCTCCGTAACGCCAAGCTTCTTGGCGGCTTCGCCGGTGGAGTAGCCCTGCACATCGCGCAACACAAACGCGGTGCGCAGTAATGGTGAAAGTTCGTCGAGGTTTTCGCTGATCATTTCCCGTAGCTCGGTGCTCACCGCCACCTGCTCGGGATTTGGTCCGCTGTCTGCGAAGCGCTCGGAAGCCGGCAGCTCGTCCTCGCGAGGCGTCTCATCCAACGAAACCGCCGGACGCGCTTTCGCACTGCGCCGCCGCATCAGCGCCGCGTTGATGACGATGCGCGTCAGCCAGGTGGAAAATTGCGAGCGCCCTTCGAACCGCTTCAAATTGCGATAGGCGGAAAGCAGCCCGTCCTGCAAGGCGTCCTCGGCGTCTTCGGCATTGCCGAGCACGCGCAAAGCGGTCTGAAACAACGGGCGCTGGTAGCGGCGGAACAGAGCCTCGACCGCTTGCGCGTCGCCTCGTTGTCCCGCGCGGATGAGTTTTTGCTCATTCCATTGCGCGTCCGCTACCGCAGCATTATTCACCGCTCCACTTGGTGTTGCAGTTGGTGTAACAGTTTGCGTCGCCATCTTGGGCCCCCATTTGGTCTAGAATCTTTTTTATCCACTAACCAAAATCTTGAACAGCTTTTACGTCAATGAACCGGCACTCCGCCGGCCGGTACGCGCGGTTTTTTCATCAGCACCAGCACGGGTATCACCGCGAAAAACACCACGCCCAGCAATTTGAAATTGTCTATAAACGCCATCATGGCGGCCTGGCGTTGCACGGTGTTGTAAATCATGGTCTGCGCCTGTGTCGTCGCGTGGGCCATGCTCGAACCCGCCGCTACCAGCTTGATCTGCAGACCGCTCAGCATGTTGTGATACGCCGAACCGTAATCGTTCACGCGGTCCATCAACTGCGCCTGGTGAACCTGCGCCCGTCTCTGCAACATGGTCGTTACCGTGGCGATGCCCACGCTGGCCCCCACGTTCCTGGCCAGGTTGATGATGCCCGTCCCCATGTTGGTTTTTTCCCTGGGCACGTAGGCGAAAGCCGCCACGTTAATAGGGATAAACAGGAATGCCAGGCCGAAGCTTTGCAGCATGCGTGCGCGAACTGCGTGCCCGTAGTCGAGCCCGAGATCCCAGCCGGCCATTACAAATAGAGCGGAAGCCGATACGATGCAGCCAAAGGTAATAAGGATGCGTGTGTCCACCCGGGACACCAGCAAACCCACTACCGGCATCATGCACATGATCACCGCTCCGCCGGGCGAAAGGGCCTTCCCGGCCATCTCTGCCGAGTAGCCCAGAAGCTGCTGTAAAAGCTGAGGAATCAGTACGGTACTCGAATATAAAACGAATCCCAGAAAGAACATCGCCAGGGTGGCAATGGCGAAATTGCGTTCCTTCAACATCCGCAAATCCACCACCGGCTCCTTCGCGCGAAGCTCCCAGACGATGGCCGCAATGACCCCGACCACCATCAAACCGAAAAATATCCTGATAAAGTTAGACGACAGCCAATCCAGCCGTTGGCCCTTGTCGAGAATGATCTGCATACTACCTAACCCCAGGCTGATCAGCCCGATACCGATGTAGTCAATGCGAAAGCCGCTCTTGACACTGGCGCGCTTCATGTCTTTGGGGTCGCTGACCAGAAAGTGCGTAAGGATCAGCGAAATGATGCCCACCGGCACGTTGATGTAGAAAATCCAGCGCCAAGAAAAACTGTCGGTTATCCATCCGCCCAGCCAGGGACCGATTGTGGGAGCCACCACCACCGCGAGTCCGTACACCGCGAAGGCCATGCCGCGCTTCTCAAACGAAAACGTGTCGTTCAGGATGGCTTGCTCGCTCGGCTGCAAGCCTCCTCCGCCCGCGCCCTGCAAAATTCTGAAGAACACCAGCACGCCCAGACTCGGCGCCAGGCCGCACAAGAAAGAACTGACCGTAAATAGCGCCACGCATGACATATAAAAGCGCTTGCGGCCGAAAAAGGACGAGAGCCATCCGGAAAGCGGCAACACAATGGCGTTCGATACTAAATACGATGTAAGCACCCAAGTGGATTCGTCCGAACCCGCCGACAAATTCCCGGCAATGTGCGGCAGCGCCACGTTGGCGATGGAGGTGTCCAGCACCTCCATAAACGTGGCAAGCGTAACCGTAACGGCGATCACCCAGGGGTTGATCGAGCCGTCCGGCATCCGCAATTTCGATAAAATTTTGTTCCGCATCGTCGCTATTTTTGGTCTACGTTTGTCTACGTTGAATCCGTACTCTTCATTTCATGAATTCTTGCTTAGTCAGTGAGCACCGTTATGTCCACATTCATTCCCGGCCGCAGAATGGCTTTGTCGGATGAAATCGGATCTACGATGATCTTCACCGGAATGCGCTGCACCACTTTCACGTAGTTGCCGGTGGCGTTTTCCGGCGGCAGCAAACTCAGCACTGCTCCGGTGGCTCCAGCGATGGAGTCCACGTGTCCGCTGAAGGTCTTTCCGTAGGTATCCACATGCACTTCGGCTTTTTGTCCCGCGCGCATCTTTTTGAGCTGCGTCTCTTTGAAGTTGGCGGTTACCCACACATCCTGTAGCGGCACCACCACCAGCAAACCCTGGCCGGCCTGCACGATCTGGCCGGCTTCCACCTGCTTGTGCGTGGCGACGCCGTCCCGCGGCGCCACAATTTCGGTGTAGCTTAAATTGAGTTGTGCGGCGTCCACCATCGCGCGGGCCTGTTCAACTTTCGCGAGCTTTCCTTGCGCGTCCGCGCTCTTCATGCTCACTTGCTGAACGTCCGCACGCGCTGAAGAGACGCCCGCGCGGGCCTGCTCCACCCGCGCTTGCGCCGCGTTCAGCTGCGCTTTGGCGATTTGGATATTGCTCTGCGCCTGCTGAATTTTTTCTTCCTCGGCCTTCAACGCGCTGGCGGTGGCCTCGGCGTTGGCTTTTGCGGCGTCAAACTGCTGCCTGGAAATTTCGCCCTTATCCATCAAAGGCCGGTAACGCTCCAGGTCCGCTTGCGCAAGTTGCGAGTTCGCGCGGCTCTTTTCCACGTTGGCGCGCGCATACTCCAGTCCCGAATTTTGCGCCTGCGCATACGCAGCCTGGGCTTGCGCAACTTCGGCCTCTGCGCCAAGCAATCCTGCATTCGCGTTGGAGGTTCCGCTGGCCACGTTCTGGCGTGTTCTTGGTACGTCCACGTTGGCCGACTGTGCTTCACTTTGCGCCAGTGCCAGTGCGGCTTTGGCGTTATCCAGTGCCGCCTGGTAATCGCGCGGATCAATCTTCGCCAAAATCTGTCCAGCTTTCACCGGCTCGTTGTCATGCACCAGAACTTCCGCGATGCGGCCCGAAATTTTCGCCGCGATCGGCGTGATATGCCCTTCCACCTGCGCGTCATCCGTGGATTCGCGATTGCGATAGTAGAGAAAAAGTCCCAGCGCCACGGCCAAAACCACAAGTGCGCCTACGACCAGCAGGCGTTGCACCTTTGGGTTCTTCAAGCCCTTCGGTGGCTCGGGAGGAAGGGGAACTTCCAACGTCACTGGTACCCGCCGCGCGTTCTCCAGCCCGACTTCAATCTCGATACTCATCTTGTCCTTGTCCTCACTCGTCCCTTACTTCACTTCGCGTACACGCGTTCCATCTGTCCCACTGATCTGGCCAGGTCTGCACGCGCCTGGTTGAAGCGGTAAAGCGCGGCAATCTGATTGTCGTTGGCGCGCGCCAGCGAATCCTGCGCTTGAATCACTTCAATGTTGTTAGCGACGCCTGCGCGAAACCGGTCTCGCGCCTGGTCCACTTCTTCGTTCGAAAGTTGCACGCCGAGATTTGCGACCTGCACCTGGCTCCTCGCGGAGGTCAGATTAATCAGGGCGTTTTTTACCCCCAGACCAATCTCGTTGCGCAGATCGGCTTGCTGTTCCTGCAATCTGCGAATCTCCAGGTCCGCGCGGGTGGTCTCGGCGCGGATCCGTCCGCCGGTAAACAGGGGCATATTCAGCGCCACTTCATAGTTGTAGGTGGGAATCCCGTTGTTCAGCCGCGTGCCCTGGTAAGCCCAGTCGCCGTCGACGCGCACTGCGGGCAAACGAGTATCCCAGGCTTGCTTTTTCTGCGATTGCGCCGCTTTGATCTGATCGTTTAGAGCTTTCCACTCCTGGCGTTCCGAAAGGGCCTGCTCGATGCTCTGTTCCACTTCGGGCTGCGGAGTTTCAAAATAACTCAGGGAATCGGCCAGCTCCACGTTCTGTCGCGGATCCAGATTCAACAAACGGCTCAGCGCAAACAAAGAAGTGTCGCGATCCGCTTGCGCTTCCAGCAGGCGCTGCCTCTCGTTCTGCAGCTCCACGTTGGAGCGCAGCGTGTCTATGCCGGTGCCCACGCCTTCCTTCTGCAAATCCGCTGACTGGCTATAAAGCGCCGGCGCTAGATCCACGCGTGACGCCGCCGCCTGCACCGTGGCGACGGCTCGCAGCGTGCCGATGTATTGCGAAACGACTAGCAGGATGACTTGTTCACGGGTGGAAAGGCTGGTCGCCTTGGCGGCGTTGGCCAGAGAGCGCTGCGCCTGGTAACGGCGCCACAAAGTTAAATCGAACACTGGCGCCGAAAACGATGGCCCCGCCTGAAAAACCTGGAATGGACCAATGTGCTGCGGAAAGCCGGGAAAAGGCCTCCCAAAATTAGCTTCTAGGTTTGATCGCCTTATCGAGTCGCTGGCTTCCAAACTGGCTTGCGGCAGCAGTCCCGCCCGCGCGACGTTCTTGTCCTGAACGGCTTCGGCCGCCTGAATGACGGCAATCTGCGCGGTGGTGTTTTGTTTCAGCGCCAGGCTTACCGCTTGATCGAGGGTCAGCCGCAATACTTCGGTGGGCGCGTTGGTCGGCAGCGAGTTACGCCCGGTGGTATTTTGCGCACGCAGTGGGCCGGCGCTTGCCGCCGAAAGTCCGAGCAAAAACAGGTAAAAAATTATTGGAGTTTTCTTACCGTGCGCTTCGCTCTTCTCACCGCGTTTTTCACCGGCGATTTCCCGCACGATGGCCTGGTTCAAGCACCCTTCCGCTACCAACCTGCCGCCTTGCTCGTAGATCCGCTTAAGCAGAGCCTTGCCGGAGGCGTCTATAAAACTTACGCCGCAGAGGTTGACGCTTAGATTTTGGCCAGGGGCGCTTGCGCGCAGATCATTCCAGCTCTGCTCGAGAGCGAGGACCCAGGGACCTGCAAGCTTGCCCTCTACAGTCAGGCTTGGCTTACCGGCAACTTTTTCCGCTGTTATTCTTAGCATGTGGTGTTCGCCCGGCATGTAGGAGCATGACGAACACCAACTAAGGTTTATTTCTTGTAATGTGTATGTTGCTGAGGAACAAATACTTAGGTAAGTCTAGTCAATTCTTAGTAGGTGTCCAAAGCCCTAGGATGGGCGTATGCCCATATTAGGGCTATCACAAATGCCCATATAAGGGCTCGAAGGCCGTGGCTACCTCTTCACGGCGATGGATTGGACCTCAAAATGGCCTCCGCGCAGGATCGACGACACCCCACTGAATTCGCGCGCAGGGAATTCCTTGCCCGGGAAATACGTGCGGTATGCGGCGTTGAACTTGTCGTACAGCCCCAAGTCCGTGCAGGATATCTGCACATAAACCAGATCATCCATGGTCATTCCGGCAGCCTTCAGCGTGTCGGAGACGTGGTCGAGCAACAGTTTGATTTCAGCGTCAATCTCCGCGGGAGCTTTTCCGGTCTTGGCATCAATGCCGATTCGCCCAGAGAGATACAGGGTGTTGCCGGTCAAAATTCCGCCGCTAAAAGGCAGCTGAGGATTGTCATCCGGCAAGCTGATAATTCGCCGCGTACTGGAGGGTGTGGATTGAGAAAACGCTCCGCGCGTGACGATAAAACCCAGCACCACTAAGATCGCCATAAAAGTCCAGATACGTCGGTTCACAAATGCCTCCCGTAAATTTGAATTAGAAATGCGGACATCGTGACTATTTCGCGGCAAAGTGTAGTATTTGCGGCGTGGTGCCGCAAGGCCGAAACGGGGACGCCATCAAACTTCCCGTGGACTCTAAAAGTTAGAACGAAATAATCCGCGCCAAAATCAGGTACAGCGTTATGGACGCCACGGCGACCCACAACACCACCCCTTGCAACAGCGGCCGCCACCCCACGCTCTTCAGGGTCGCGACGGAAATTCCCGTGCCGATCAAAAATAACGTAGCTGTCAGCCCCAACCTGCCGGCGTGAAAAGCCCAGGCATCAAATCTCGCGCCTGCGGGGTAAAACGTGTGCACCATGGCAGCCAGGCAGAAAAACAAAATGAACCACGGCAGCGCCACGCGAGCTTTTCCGCTGCGCTTCACCGCGGCCGTTAGCAATGCCAGCGGAACAATCCACAGCGCGCGCGCCAGTTTTACGGTGGTGCCGATCATCAGCGCT
>JBBRPU010000184.1:0-6866 GCA_038227545.1 Candidatus Acidiferrales bacterium | reverse complement strand
GAGTTTCTTTCCGAGTGACTGCGACGCAGTCAAGCAAGCCCGGAGGAATCCCATCGGTCATTCGCTACCCGTAGCTGGAAAACCTGCCAATTGGATGAGACGTACCGTACATATATCCGGCCAAATTGAACCGTTTTTTGGGACGCTCGACGACAACGTGCGTCTGCTGGAGGACGTGCTGCACGTGCGCACGCACCTGCAAGACACGCGACTGACGATTGAGGGCGACCAGGACAGCGTGGACCAGGCGGTGAAAATCGTCGAGGAGTACAACCACCTGACGCGGCACGGGCGGACGTTGACGAGCGCGGAAGTGAAGTCGCTGATGCGGGTGGCTACGGAGGTGCCGCACGAATCGCCGCGGACGATGTTTGAGCCGGGGCGAGCGCGATCGTTTGGGAAGAAGCAGGTCACTCCGAAGAATGCCAGCCAGCGGCGGTATATGGAGGAGATCGAGAAGCACGACATGATGTTTGGCATCGGGCCGGGCGGCACGGGAAAAACTTATATTGCGGTGGCCATGGCGGTGAGCGCGCTGCTGACCAAACAGGTGAACAGGATTATCCTGGCGCGGCCTGCAGTGGAAGCTGGCGAACGGCTGGGATTTTTGCCGGGCACACTTCAGCAGAAAATTGACCCTTATATGCGGCCGTTGTATGACGCGTTGTACGACATGCTGGACGCGGACAAGCTGGAGAAATTTCTGGAGAAAGGAATCATCGAGGTCGCGCCGCTGGCGTTCATGCGCGGGCGGACACTGAATGATTCGTTCGTGATTCTGGATGAAGCGCAAAATACCACCAGCGAACAGATGAAGATGTTCCTGACGCGGCTGGGATTCAATTCGAAAGCGGTGATTACCGGAGATGTGACGCAGATTGATTTGCCGGCGGGGAAGAAGTCGGGATTAATCGAGGCGTTGGAAGTTTGCGGGAAGATCGAGGGCATCGGGACGATTCAGTTCGGCGAGAAGGATGTGGTGCGGCACAACCTGGTGCAGCAGATTATCCGCGCTTACGAAGAGTATGATGTTGCGCATCCGACGTACGGGCAGCGGAATTCCAGTGTGCATACGGGGAATGGCAAAGGTCAGCGCGCGAAAGATGGTGGCGTCGATCCGGGTCCCGGTTCCGCGGTGGAAACGGGCCAGGATGTTCGGCACGATGCCAGCCAAGACGTGCGTCGCGAGAGCGGACACGACGGCAAGTAACTATGATCGTAAATCGCCAGCGTGCGGTGACCCTGTCAACGGGCGCGTTGGAAAAGTTTTTGCGGCAACTGCGGCAGGAGTTACGGCTGGGGGACGCGGAAGTAACAGTTTGTCTGGTGAGCGACGCGGAGATCGCCGGGATGAATGAGTTGTTTCGGAAGAAAATCGGCCCCACCGATGTTTTGTCTTTTCCTACGGTGCAGCGTCAGAAAACGCAGCCGTCCACTGAACCGCGAATTCCCGGACATACGAGGATGCGGCTGCGAATACCGCTGGAAGTGGCGAGCGGTGGAGCGTTGGGCGATATTGCCATCGCGCCCGCGGTAGCCAAACGAAATGCGAAGAGTTACGGCCGGACTTTGCCGACGGAATTGAAAATACTGATGCTTCATGGAGTGCTGCATCTGCTGGGCTACGACCACGAAACGGACCGCGGTGAAATGTATCGCGTGGAGCGGCGGCTGCGGAAACGGATGGGGCTGGCGTGACGTTCAGCTGGCTATACATTCTGGGACTTTTGACGCTGGCGTTTGGCCTGCCGGTGTTTTCCTACCTGGCGCTGATTTATCGCGAGCTCGGGCGCATGACCACGGGGCGCATCCACGAACACCTGGAAATATTCGAAGCTGAGATCGAGCCGAAGCTGCATATCAACCGGCGCAGCGGGGGCCGGACGTTTCGGTTGCTGGGACATTTCTGGCTGGCTTTTCTCGTACTGGAGACCACGCGAGGAGTAGTTCACTTCGTTCCCGAGGCGTGGGAATCGGTTTTGCAGTTCATCGTGTTTCTGACGCTGGAAGTAGTCATCGCTATGCATTTTGTTCCGGACATGCTCCTGTACCGCACGAGCGGGCGATGGTTGCTGAAATTGATGCCGGTGATTCGGCTGTTTATGTGGCTGGTATGGCCGGCGCGCGTTTTCCTGGAGGGCGCGGAATCGCTGGCGCGGATTTCGGAAAAAGAGAACGAGAAAACCGCGGAAGAGAGAACGGAAGAAGGTATCGAAGCGCTGGTGGAAGCGGCGGAAGAAGAGGGCATCATCGAGCCGGAGCAAGCGGATTTGATCGAGCAGGTGGTGGAATTCAGCGACAAGCGGGTGCGGGAAGTGATGACTCCGCGGCCCGATATTGTGGCGGTGGCGGCGGAAGCGACGCTGGAGGAACTACACGCGAAGTTTGTGGAGAAAAAGTTTTCGAAGATGCCGGTGTATGAGAAGTCGCTGGACGATATTTTTGGCGTGGTGAATGCGCAGGATCTGCTGCACATCGCGGACGCGGATTTGCCGAAGCGCAAGGTGCGAGAGCTGGCGCGGCCGGTGCTTTTTATTCCTGAGACGAAGGCCGGATCGGATTTGCTGCGCGAAATGCGGCAGAAGGGGCAGCCGCTGGCGGTGGTGATTGACGAACACGGCTCGGTGGCGGGAATTGCCACCGTGGAAGACCTGGTGGAAGAAATTGTGGGGGAGAGCGGTTACGATGCGAAGCAGCCCGCAGCGGACGTGGTGCGCGAAACGGATGGCGGGCTGGTGATGCGCGGCAGCATGTCCATAGATGATGTGGAGGAATTGCTGGGCGTGAGATTCGGGAAGAAGTCGGATGCGGCGGTGACTACGATTGCGGGATTGCTGAGTCATGTGTCGGGCAAGGTGCCAGCTCCGGGGGACAAGATTGATCTGGAGGGGCACAAGTTTGAGGTGTTGGAAGCGAATCAGCGTAAAGTGCTGCGGGTGAGGATTCGGAAGGATGTTGCGGCGCAGGCCAGTCCGGTGGGTGGATTGAAGCGGTAGGTTGTTTTGGGCTTGGCAGGCGTTGCTAGTGAGTTCAACAGCAGGTCCCTCCGCTGCGCGTCGGGATGACATATTTTTTTTTGGGGGGGGGGCTTTTTGGGGAGGTAAAAACCTTTTTGGGGATGGAAACTCTTTTTGGGGCTAGCTTGGTCGGCGGTAAACAGCCGGGAAACATTTGGCGTGGCAGGTCGCGAACATTTGACGTTAAACATGATGACTGACAAAAAGACTACGGAAACGCCGGAAGTAACGCCGGAAGTAACGGCGGAAGTGACCTCGATTCGGCCGGGATACAAGTCTGGATACGTGGCGATTGTGGGGCGGCCAAACGCGGGCAAGTCGACGCTGGTGAACCGACTGGTGGGGCAGAAAATCGCGATTGTGACTTCGAAGCCTCAGACTACGCGGAATCGCATTCAGGGGATCGTGACGAAGCCGGAAGGGCAGATTATTTTTATTGATACGCCGGGGTTGCACGACGCAGACTCCGCGCTGGGGCGGCAGATGATGCACGAAGTTGCCGCGGCGGTGGAGGGGATTGATGTGCTGCTGCTGATGGTGGACGCCAGCCTCGCGCATCCGCATGCGGACGCGATGTTGCTGCAGAAGGCGGAGCGTTTTCAGGGGAAGACAATTCTGGCGCTCAACAAGGTGGACCGCTTGCCGAAGCCCAAACTTTTGCCTTTGATTGACGGATTCAACAAGGCCTTTGAATTCGCGGCGATTGTGCCGATATCAGCGCTGAAGGGGCAGGGTTGTGAAGAACTGGTGGACGCCATTTTGCGCGAATTGCCTGAGGGGGCGGCGTATTTTCCGGAGGATCAGGTGACCGACCAGCCGGAACGTTTTCTGGCGGCGGAAATTATTCGCGAGAAGGCGATTCAGGTGATGTACCACGAGGTGCCGTATGCGTTGTCGGTGATCGTGGAGAAATTTGAAATGCTACCGAAATTGTTGCGCATTGAAGCGACGATGAATGTGGAGCGCGACTCGCAGAAGAAGATTTTGATCGGGCATAAGGGCGAGATGCTCAAGAAAATCGGTACCGAGGCGCGCAAGGAACTGGAAAAGTTGTTCGACAAGAAGATGTACCTGGCGCTGTTTGTGAAAGTGGTACCGGACTGGCGTGAGAATCCGCTGAAGGTGCGGGAGTTGGATTGGCATTTTCAACTCGAAGGTCTGAGCGAGGAGTTGCAGCGGACGTCGCCATCGGATAAAGAGTCCGACGGGGAATAGGTATGCTCGGGGAGGGGATCCGTCCTGTGCGCTCCGCGGTTGATTCCCGATGTTCCCACGTTACGAACCCCACCCTGCAAAAACCTTAGGGTGGGGCACCCGGCAAAGAATCGACGTGGTCAGGGACGATTGAGCTGACGAAGGTAAAAATCCCGACGCAAAATTAAGTTTCGCAGCGCAGTTGGGGAAAACGGTTCGTGGCGGTGAGAAGGGTGCGCGATGACGGGAAATAGCACAGCCAGTTCGACGCGGGGCTTTCGGGTGCAGCGGCGAGAGGCGGAGGATTGCACGATTGTGGAATGCTTTGGGCGGCTGACCAGCGACAATGTGCCGGCGCTGAAGGAGGCGATGCGCGAGGCCTGTCAGAAAAAATCGCGTATTGTGCTGGACCTGAAAGAAGTTCCGATGATGGACAGTTCGGGCCTGGGGGCGGTGGTGGCGCTCTACGCTTCCGCGCGGACGCGAGGCTGCAAGCTGGAAGTGGAAAACGCCAGCAAACAGATTGTGGAATTGTTCAGCATCACGAATGTGCTGTCGCTGTTTGAGTCAACCGGGCGTTGCGGCAGGTTGATGTGAGTTTCGCGTCTTAGAGGCTGCCAACCAGAAGCTATTTTGCCCATAACTGGAATTGTCAGACGCTGGAAAAGTGCTGCGAGTGGTGGCGAATTATAGTGGCTAGCCGATATAGTTCATTCTGATTAATTCCAGGAGAGGTTAGATGAGAAGGCAAATTGTGCTTGTCGGCACGGCTCTGTTTGGATTGCTGGTGCCCAACGACCTGTTCCTTTATTGGGCATTTCATGACAACGGGGGATGGGCGGAAGTGGTTCACAACAAGCTGGCGCTGGCG
Source organism: Candidatus Acidiferrales bacterium (assembly GCA_038227545.1). Classification (GTDB taxonomy): domain Bacteria; phylum Acidobacteriota; class Terriglobia; order Acidiferrales; family UBA7541; genus Acidiferrum. The sequence goes on along the minus strand of JBBRPU010000184.1, from coordinate 1,784 downwards.
TTCATGCTGGACGCGTTCCTGGCGCTTGGAATTCTGGCCTATTTTTTTGCAGTCAGAAGAATTGGCGCGGTGAAATGGTACTGGTTCGTGTTGCTGTCGCTGGTGGGAGGCTTAGGATTCAGCTTGCCGATGTACTGGTGGCTCAACGAGCGGGGTAAGGGCATTAGCTGAAAGTTGCAAATTTTAGCGGTTTCTAGAATCGAGTGCGACGCTGGCCAGCGAAGAAGCGGCGATAGGCGGCGGGGCTGAACGGGATTACAGACGCGGCTAGTCGAATTGCTTGCGGAAGGCGGCGAATTGCTGTTTCAGGTCCGCGATGTCGCTGCGAAGGCCGGCGATTTCTGAGGACAAGCGCGAAAACTCATGCATTTTTTCGGGGGCTGGTGATGGCTCGCGCGCTGGAGCAGCGGGAACTTCGCGTTCAGTCGGTGAGATCGGTGGGGTTGCATCGACTGATAATAAGTGGATGTAGCGGGATTCTTTCGTGCCGGGTTGGCGGGCTAGCACTTTGACGAGCGGGGGCTCGCGATTCATCAGCCGCTGCAGCGCGGAATGCGCTTCGCTCAAATCGTCGAATGGGTGCATACGCTCGGCGCGGGTGCGGAGTTCGCCGGGGGTTTGCGGGCCGCGAAGAAGCAGCTCGCAGAATATGGCGGCTTCGCGACGGTCGAAATTGAAGGCTTCCTGAAGACGATGCTCGTATTTGGTGACGCGACTATCCGCGGCGCTGACGGAGCGGGCCAGAGAATTAACGTGCAGGGTACGCAATGCATTGCGGACGACGGTTTCGTCGAGATTCATGACCGGTTCGCGATTGGATTTCTGATTGCAGGCGTTAATCAGGGAATTGAGGGAAAGCGGGTAGTAATCGGGAGTGGTGATTTCTTTTTCGAGGAGCGCGCCGAGTACGCGGGCTTCGGGTTCGTTTAGAAGGATATTCACGGCGCCTAAAATGATATAGGAAGCGCGGGAAGCTGGCGAATGGAGGCCTGTGTTCGGCTGGATCCAGATCCCTCCACTGCGCGAACCGACCACTTCGCATGGTCAAGATCAACCGACAAAAACCAAGCCGTCATTGAGGCTGACTAATTTTGTTTTCACTGTGGAGGCGGATTACTGGCCGCGGAGGACGTCGTAGCGGGCGATTACGTAGCCGAGGCTGGCTCCGAGGAATACGTCGGCAGGGAAGTGGGCGCCGGTGGTGACGCGCGAGAAAGCGATGGCGGTGGCGGCGGCGTAGGCCACGTAGGGGATCCAGCGATGGTCGCGGTAGCGGCGCGCGAATATTGTGGCGATGGAAAAGGCGGTGATGGAGTGGCCGGAAGGGAAGCTGGAGCCGGTACCCAAGGCGGAAGAATTAGTATGAAAGAAGGTGTCTTTGTAAGGGCCGGCAATGGGGCGCTCAGTGGGACGCGCCCGGCGAGTGATGGCTTTGGTGACTACCATGAGGATGGTGGAATCCACCACGGCTTCGCCGGCAAAAAGTGCGGTGCTCTGGGCGTAGGAGTCTTTGCGGAGGAGTCCGGCGGCGTAGAAGACCGCTGGCACCGCGGCCATGGCCACGTTGGTGGAAGTGCCGCTGAACACGCGGTTGAAATTGTGGAAGTCAGTAGTCTTGCGGAAGTGCGGCATGACCTGCGGATCGGTGGCCAGGAATGTGGCGGTACCTGCGGTGATGAAGAGAGCCGGCAGGAGATGGCGGCCTCGGCCTAGTTCCAACGGGAAGAGCCACAAATCTTTCTGGTCGTGGAGGATGTTCAGCGGGAGCTTGCGCCACGAGACTT
>JBBRPU010000183.1:0-6885 GCA_038227545.1 Candidatus Acidiferrales bacterium | reverse complement strand
GTCGCTTTCAGCTTGAAAGACACCTTCACAATTTTTGACGAGATGAAAGTTCCTGTTACGAATATCCGCCTCGGCGGCGGCGGCGCCCGCTCTCCGCTGTGGCGTCAGATTCAGGCCGACGTCTACGGACGCAGCGTTGAAATAGTCGAAGCTGAAGAAGGTGCCGCGTACGGCGCCGCCATCCTCGCGGGCGTCGGCGTAAAACTTTGGCCCACAGTAGACGCCGCCTGCGCCGCGGTCGTACGCGTTGCCGATCGCGTCCCTCCCGTCGCGGCGAATGTCGCAGCCATGAACGCTGGCTACGCGCGCTATCGCCGAATTTATCCCGCCATAAAAACTATTTTTGCCGGCCCGGCGCAATAATAAAACATCACGAAAGAAGGATCGCGCACATCATGAGCCCCACCAATTCTTACGCACCCAAACCGCAGCACAAATTCTCGTTCGGCCTGTGGACCATCGGCAATCGCGGCCGCGATCCCTTCGGCGATTTCGTGCGCCCGGTTATTTCTCCCGTGGACATCGTCAAAATCCTCGGCGAAATCGGCGCGTGGGGCGTCAATCTCCACGATAACGACCTCGTGCCCATAGACGCTACGCTCGCCGAGCGCGACCGTATCGTGCGCGACTTCAAGCAGGCCTGTAAATCCAGCGGTGTAGTCGTACCCATGGCCACTGTCTCGCTTTTTTTTCATCCCGTTTTTCGCGACGGCGCTTTCACCGCCAACGACCCCGCCGTACGCGCCTTCGCGCTGCAGAAAACCATGACCGCCATGGACCTCGGCGCGGAACTTGGAGCAAAAACTTTTGTACTCTGGGGCGGGCGCGAAGGCGTCGAAACCGATGCCTGCCGCCGCCCCGATGAGGCCATCAAACGCCTGCGCGAAGCTGTGAATTATCTTTGCGAATACAATCTCGACAAGAAGTATGGTTTCCGTTTTGCGCTCGAAGCCAAACCCAACGAGCCGCGCGGCGACATCTACATGTCCACCACCGGGCACTATCTTGGTTTTATCCCGACGCTCGACCATCCTGAAATGGTGGGCGTCAATCCGGAAGTTGCGCACGAACAAATGGCCGGACTTAATTTTCTGCACGGCGTCGCGCAGGCCTGGGAAGCCGGCAAACTGTTTCACATTGACCTCAACGACCAGATGCCCGGCCGCTTCGATCAGGATTTGCGCTTCGGCTCCGCGAATCTCAAATCCGCTTTTTTTCTGGTGAAATTTCTCGAAGACGTGCGCTACAACGGGCCGCGGCATTTTGATGCGCACGCTTACCGCACCGAAGACTACGAAGGTGTCAAAGATTTTGCGCGGGGGTGCATGCGCAGCTACCTGATGCTCAAGGAGAAAGCTGAGCAGTGGAACGCGGACAAAGAAATTCAAGCCATCGTTAAAGAGCTAAAATTCGGAGCCGCAAAGAATCCTAAGGCCGTGCGCTACAGCAAAGACGGCGCAAAAAAATTGCTGGCGCAGCCATTTAATTTGCAGGAGCTTGCAAACCGCCCGCTGCCTTACGAGCGGCTGGACCAGCTCACCATAGACCTGCTTCTCGGCACGCGCTGAGTTAAAATGGCGGTCACGGAATAATTTATGTCTAACATTTTGGGCTATCGTCGCGCTTCTCCCGGCACTCAGCCGGACTATCTGCATGCTCCTTACCTCTCCAGCATCAAGCGCGCTCCAAAACATTCGCCTATCCATCTGCCGCATACGCTTACGGAAATTACCGGTCCGGTTTTCGATCCATCTATGATTGACGTTAAAGCCAGCGACCTTACGCAGCAGCACGCCGCTGCGCCAATCGGCGAACGCATTATCGTCAGCGGCCGCGTGCTGGATGAAGATGCTCGCCCGGTGCCGCACACGCTCGTCGAAATCTGGCAGGCGAATTCCGCGGGGCGTTACCGCCACGCTGTGGATCAGCACAATGCTCCGCTTGATCCTAACTTCTCTGGCGCGGGGCACATGCTCACCGATGAGCATGGTAATTTTCGCTTCGTGACCATTCGTCCCGGTTCGTATCCCTGGCGCAATCACTACAATGCGTGGCGTCCCGCGCATATTCATTTCTCTGTTTTTGGCCCGGCATTTGCCAGTCGTTTGGTCACCCAGATGTATTTTCCGGGCGACCCGCTGCTCCCTCACGATCCCATATTCAATTGCGTGCCGGATGAAGCGGCGCGCAACCGGCTCATCTCCCAGTTCGACTGGGAATCCACCGTGTTCGATAACGCGCTCGGTTTCAAATTCGACATCGTGCTGGCCGGGCGCGATTCCCTGCCATGGGAATCCGTCAGCAAATGAAACTTACCGCCACAACCTGGCAAACCGTCGGACCATTTTTTCGCATTGGCCTGGAACGCTTCTATGTGAGCGACCTCACTTTTCCGGGAATCGCTGGCGAACGCATCGAAATTCGCGGCCGGGTGCTGGATGGCGACAATGAGCCGGTGCCCGACGCGGTCATCGAAATCTGGCAAGCCGATGCGCACGGAAAATATTTCAGGGCGGAAAATGTGGCTCGCGAGAAAAAAAATGAAAAAATGTTTCGCGGCTTTGGGCGCGTGTCCACCTCCGACGATGGCTCCTTCCACTTCAAAACGATCAAGCCTGGCGCAGTTGCTGCACCGGATGGCACTTTGCAGGCTCCGCACATCGCGGTTTCTGTTTTCATGCGGGGACTGTTGCGGCGGCTGACTACGCGCATGTATTTTCCTGGCGATACCGCAAACGCTGACGACTTCGTGTTGCACAAAGTGGACCCGGCGCGGTGGCAGACGCTCATCGCCAAAAGCTCGGCCACGGATAAAAATTTGCTGGAGTGGAACGTGCTGCTACAGGGAGCGGACGAGACGGTTTTTTTCAATGCTTGAAAGGTCCTCGTTGGCAAGGACGACGACGGAGCGGATTTCTGGCGGAAGTGCCGTTCGAATAGCCTGACAGCGCTTACTGACCCCTGTTGGATTGGGTTTCGGTGGCCAGGGCCTCGACGGCCTGGTTCAACACCTGGGCGACGACTTCTTTGGGGATGCCGTTGCGCAGCAGCCGATTTATTCCAGAAGCAATTTCCATGTAAGAGATGCGCAGCACCTTTTCGTTTTGTCCGAGGGCGCGTTGAATATCGGGAGTGAAACGATTGTCCGTTGAAGACGAGGCAGGGTCCATGGTGAAAGCGTACGGCAACGCGTTCGCACTGTCTGCGGTACGTCCTTCCTAGTATCGAAGGTCCCCAAGTCCTAGTATGGGCTCTCCTTCCTGTAACTGTCGGTATCCATTGGGTTTGACTTCCCGTCGTTAACGGCTGGTGCATCATCAGGGTGCTTCTGCCGCTGCTCGGGATGCTGAGCAGACTTAAGAGTTCGGGAACGTCCGGCAGCGGGGGGCTTAAACTGCGGGCCATGGAAATTTCCCCGCGCAATTTTGGACTCATAAATCCTCTTACTGCCCGCCTGGCGCTGCATGCGTGTGTGTCGGCCAGCGGTCTAATTCTGGGCATCTGGCTGTTGTCTGGCGGAATAGAAAACCGGTCAAGTGATTCGCCGGTGGGACTGATCTGTGGAGCGTTCCTGGTGCCAGCCAGTTTGCTGCTGCTGAATTTTTCCATCCGTTTTTTCCTCAAGTACCGCAAGTAGACTCACTTTCCTCCGTTGCTGAGTCAGTTGAGTTCAGGCGCGTTGTGGTTGGCCAGCTCCGATTTCCATTTCGGCAGGCGATTGGCGAAATCGGTGACCAGGTCGCGGGTGGGTCCCTCTTCGGTTGCAGAAACGACTTCGTCGGTGGAGGTGGTGGTGGCCTGGTCGTAGCGCGCTTGACTCTGAGCAAAAGCAGCGTCGCCTTCCGGGCCCGGCGGGAAGCTCTGGCGCCGGGGCGGCACGACGATTTCATGGTGAATGGGGCGATTTTCCTGTTCGTCTATCACGACCAGGGCCTGGAGCAGCATTTTGCTGATGTAGGCGAGGGTGGCGGCGCGGCGGGGGGAGATGGCTCCGCCGGCGAGCAGGGTGTAGAGCGTGTGGAGGGAGTTGCGGATGCCGCGAGGATCGGCGAAGTCCATGGAGCGATCGGCGAGCGCGAGGCAGAAATCATTTTTGGAAGATTGCTTCCACAGGTGGCGCGGGCAGTATTTGCCGTCGGGATACATGATGAGGGAGCGGCACTGGCGTCCGGTTTTGGTGGTGTAGTTGCAGCGACCGAAAGAGGCGAATTTTGGTGGAGCGCTGGCTGGCATGGTGCGTCCTTTTGGTGAGAGATTTTTTGCGTTGCTGGGTGGCGGTGGGGCATTTTTTGGGGGTGCGGAATTACCCCCTACCTTTTTGGTGCAAGAGTTCGTAAGGCGTTGATGGGTATTGGGTTGCGGGGATTTTTTTGAGGTGCAAGAGCGATCAAGAGTGTGGAAGTGGTTGAAAGGAAAGGAGAACACTTTTAAGGAAGAGAGATGAATTGTGATGAGAGTGAAACGTGGGGTGGCGTGGGTGGACGAGTGAGTGGCTTGGGACGAGGAGGGGCCCTTCGCCCTTCGGGCTCTGGGTAAACGGGTTGTTGCGGTGTTCATAGTGTATTTTACTATGTGGTATAGATAATTCAAGAGGAATCAAGTGGGGTCTGATAAATTTCTGCGATTTGATTCGAATGCGCTGTGGATTTTCTGCGGGGGGGCGCGAAACGGGAGAGGAGGGTTGATCGGTCGAGGTGGCTCCGCCTGTAGATCCAAGAGAGGTTCCTCTTTGCGCGAACCGACTGCTTCGCTCGCGAAGCAAGGTGAAGTGCGTCGGTTCGCTCCACTCGGAATGACAGGTCTGGGTGGGCGGTGAGAGGGGCGGCAAGATCAGGTGGCAGCGGAGATTCGAATTCGTGGGGCAGTTGCCACCGCGGCTGGCAGGCGCCCGTGGTGCTCTGGGTAAACCCTTCGCATGTGGGGCTCTGGGTGAAGCAGGCGTGTGTGTCGTGGTGGGGCGCTGTGGTAATATTTAAAAACTGTGCGCCCGTAGCTCAGCTGGATCAGAGCGTCTGGCTACGAACCAGAAGGTCGGGAGTTCGAATCTCTCCGGGCGCACCATCCTTACCCATTCGTTATCTGTAATTTAAACTCCTTTCTCGACGGATTTTTTTGTCAAAGATTTGGTCACATTGGGCACATACGGAAAAACGTCAAAACCAACTCCGAGCTTTTCCGTTGTCTCCTGACGAAACTTCAGATCCTCCAGTAACTTCGAATAACGTGCTGTTATTGTGCCGCCAGCATGGCCAATCCATAACGCAACCAAGTCCTCTGGCGCATCCGTTTTGCGCAGCCACGTGACTCGATAGCGGCGAAATGCGTGGAAGCCCGAAGGCGCGACGTTTAGCGTCCTGAGCAGCGGATGGAAATGCCGCCGAAGCATGTTTGACTGTGAGTGTGGCAGGCCTCCGTTCCCTGATGAAAAAAGCAACCCGTTTCGGTGGCCGGCAAAGGCTTTCAGGATCTCGCCGACCTCCGTCGTAAAGTCCACCTGCCGAACAGCCGCAGACGTCTTCGGAGGCTGGATTTTGCTGTGATAGGCGGACTCCTTAACCCAGATTATCCGATTCTCGAAGTCAATGTTCGCGATGTTCAGGCCGAGAGCTTCACCGATTCGTAAGCCGGTGGCAGCGAGCAGTGTGTACAGAACGCGATATAGACCCGTGGATTTCTCGATTATTTGTTGGAGTTGCTCTTCATCAAAAAAAGGTTGACGTTGATTCTTGGCCACGACCTCGGGAGCGTCGATAAAATCGTGATTCCACTTTCGCGGATAAAGCTGGTCTCCGTTTTCGTCCACCGCAGAGGTGACGATCTCCTTTGCGAGCTGCAAGTAATTGTGAATGGACTTCGGCTTGAGACTGGCTTCGTACATCCGGGCAACCAACGATTTTAGGGCCGCATTGCCGACGCTTGCGAGTGGAAGATCGCCGAGGTTTGGATTCAGCCAATTCTTAAGACATGAAGTCCATGTCGCTAGGGTGGCTGCCTTGACGGGTTTTTTCTTCCTGACTGCAACGTTTTTCAAGAATTGTTCAGCTTGTTCGCGGAAAGTCACTCCATTAACGCGCTGGAACTCTTGAACCGAATTTACTCCCGCATCGTGCAAAATCGATTCTGCTCTCCGATGCCGCTCGCCCCTGGAAAGTCTGCCGGGTCCAGATACAGGACAGATTCGTTCTCGAACTTGAACTCGCCCCATACTGTCCTGGTCGTCCTTCCTGAAGCGCAATACATACCAATTGCCGTGTGTCTCGATTGATCCTTGCTGATATCGCCTTGCCATAGACCGTCTCCGGTTTCGGCTCGGCTGCACTGGACGCATGCTACCACACGAACATTTACTGGCTAATGGCTCGATTGCAGTCAAAGATGAGGGTACGACAGCCATCAACCCACCCTCCGTGCCTTGGATTCGGCGGCGGAATGGGCTTCGGCTTGGAATTGCGTCTTGTTGCATCCGGTTACGAGGGCAAATCCTCGGTCGATTTGAGCGTCGCTCCACTCGCCCAAGCTCGACGGAGCTCCTATCCCGCTGGCGAGCGGTGCGAGCACGTCGACGTGAGTGGCGAGATGCACGAGGATGGCGCACTTGTCGAGGTACTTGCCGTCTCCGAATTTCATCGACAGCGGGTACAGTTCCACGGCGCAACCGCACGTGCTACAGACCAGAGCTTCTCGCGTCTGGAAAGTTTTCTTCTCGGTGGGTAGTTCTTTGGTGAGGTCACTTCTGAGTTTAAACATGATAGGAAATCCCTTCATTTGAGGTAGGAGTTTTAAAGAGGCTTTTCTTGTTCACTGCGTAGGGACTTGAACCGCGGGGCGCTACAGACTGAACTTGCTAGGAGTGGGATGAGCTAGTGGACGGACGTTTTGATGGTT
>JBBRPU010000182.1:0-6906 GCA_038227545.1 Candidatus Acidiferrales bacterium | reverse complement strand
GGAGTTTTTGTTGAGGCATTGAGTTGTTGGATTCATTTTCAATTTTTCACGAATCGAATGAGCAGCGGTGACACCGAAATCACAGGCGGACAAGTACGCGTTGGGGAGTTCGTAGCGTTTCCACGTGACGAACCCCACCCTCCAAAAAACTGAGGGTGGGGCACCCGCCGCGTCTCAATAAATTTTTAGAATGATTAGTCGAGTGCGCGAACGGTAGTCACGCGAATTTTTATGAGGAGCTCAGGGAGTTTTTGTTGAGGCATTGAGTTGTTGGATTCATTTTAAATTTTTGACGAATCGAATGAGTAGTGGTGACACCGAAATCACGGGCGGACAAGTACACGTAGGGGAGTTCGTAGTTGTTTCCACGTGACGAACCCCACCCTCCAAAAAACTGGGGGTGGGGCACCCTCGTAGCTCTACGTTTCGAAAATAGTTGCGTGGATGCGCTGACGGCGTTCACGTCGATGGGCTGCGTCAGGATTTGCGGAGGCGGTCTAGGAGCATGAAGAGGAAGACGGCTACTACGGCGTTGACTAGGGCGGCGACCAAGAGGTGCATGGTGAACCAGGTGCTGGATTGCGCTAGGAGGATGCGGCGGATGAGCAGGACGATGCCCTGGTGCAAGCCGAAGAACATGATGGTGAGGGCGAAGCGGGCCGCGGGATGTTCGGTGTCGAGGCGCGCGCCGATGGATGATGCCAGATAGCCGATGATGGTTTTGGAGATGCCGTAGAGGCCGAGGGGGACGGTGGGGCCGCTGAGGCTGTCCTGCAGCAAGCCGATCATCATGCCGAGGAGTAATCCGGTGGAGGGATTGCGGCGGCTGAGGCCGAAGTAAATGGTGATGAGCAAAGGAAAGTCGAGCAGCGAAGCCTGCACAATATAAACAGGGACGAAAGCCTGGAACATGAGCGCGAGGAGGGTGGCGCCGACGATGGCTCCGCCGCGGAACTTATGCACTTCGATGTGCGCTTCCATGTTGCGGATATCGTAGGCGTCGTTCATTGCGGTTTGGCCGAGGCCGCGTCGGTGGTGGCGGCGGGTGTTGCGGGTGAAGTGTTAGCGGGCGCGCTGGTGGCGGCTGCAGCGCTGGCGGGCGGCTTGGGCGCTTCCGGTTGTGGTTGCTTGAGTTGCAGGGGCTGAAGGCTCAGGAGCACGATTACTTCTTCAAGGCGCGACAGATTCGCGGACGGGCGAACGCGAATAGTTTTGAAAGGATTTCCGGCTTTAATATCTGTGATGGTGCCGATGGGCAAATCGCGGGGAAAAATTTTATCCATGCCGCTGGTGACCACGCGTTCGCCGACGGTGACGGCGTCGTCATTGGGAACATATTTCATGGCGAGGAGCGGCTCGCCGGTGCCGCCTACGGGACTTTGAATGCGCGAGTCGCCGAGCATGGCGCCTACGCCGCTGTCTTTGTCTATCAGTAGTAGAACTTCGGTGGTGTCTTCGTAAACTTCTACCACTTTGCCGACCACGCCTTCGGGAGTGATGACGCCCATATTTTTCTTGATGCCGTCTTTTGCGCCGCGGTCGAGCATAACGGTGGCGCTGGCGGTGCCGGCGCTGGTGGCGATGACGCGGGAACCGAGCATGGGAACGTGCTGGTGCGATTTGCGGAAATCGAGGAGCAGAGCGAGGCGATCGGCTTCGGCGGCTTTGCTTTGCAGCTGGTTGACCTGCATTTTCAGCGCGTCATTTTGCCGGCGCAGGTCTTCGTTGTCGCGCGAAGTATTCTGCAACGCGAAATAGTGATTCCAGGTGTCGCGGAGGCGGCCGATGCCGTGGGAACCGGCGCGTTCAAAGGGAGAAAACGCGCCGACGGTCCAGACGCGGATGAGGCGGCCTTCGGAATCGCGTTTGATCTGGAGGGCGAGCAAAAGGATTTGCAGCAGGATTACGCCGGCGAGGAGGAAGATCGATTTGTGACGAGAGGGTATGCCGACCATTTTTTAGAAAGTGAATTACTTTTTCGGATTTGAAGATTAAATCGTTTCTTTTTTGCTGTTAAAAATCTCCCTCGAAAGGCCCCAGTCACAACGCCTGGATTCAGGACATTGGTGTTCCTTCAGTACCAAAATCCCCACACGAAAAACCGTCGTGTGGGGCACCCGGTCGACCTTAGTCGATGCAGACCTGGCGCAGCAGGCGGAAGTCGCTGAGCATTTTTCCGGTGCCGAGGACTACGGAAGCCAGGGGATCATCGGCAATGGAGACGGGCAGGCCGGTTTCTTCGCGGATGCGCTTGTCGAGATTTTTGAGCAGCGCGCCGCCACCGGTGAGCACGATGCCGCGATCGCTGATGTCGGCGGAAAGTTCCGGGGGAGTGCGCTCGAGGGCTACGCGCACGGCGTTGAGAATGGTGGCGACGCATTCGGCGAGAGACTCGCGAATTTCGCTGTCGTCAATAGTGACGGTGCGAGGGACGCCTTCGATGAGGTTGCGGCCTTTGACTTCCATGGTTAGAGGTTTTTCCAGCGGATAGGCGGAACCGATTTCCATCTTGATTTGTTCCGCGGTGCGTTCGCCGACAAGCAGGTTATATTTGCGCTTGAGATATTGCATGACGGCTTCGTCCATCTCGTTTCCGGCTACGCGCACGGAACGGGAGTAGACGATGCCGCTCATGGAGATGACGGCGATGTCGGTGGTGCCGCCGCCGATGTCCACGACCATGTTGCCGGAGGGCTCTTCGATGGGCAGGCCCGCGCCGATAGCGGCGGCCATGGCTTGTTCGACCAGGAAGACTTCGCTGGCGCGCGCGCGATATGCGGAGTCCTGCACGGCGCGTTTTTCCACCGGCGTGATTTCGCTGGGAACGCCGATGACGATGCGGGGATGCACGAGGACGCGGCGGTTGTGAGCCTTCTGAATGAAATACGTGAGCATCTTTTCGGTGACTTTGAAGTCGGCGATGACGCCGTCCTTCATGGGCTTGATGGCCACGACGTTGCCCGGAGTGCGGCCGAGCATTTCTTTGGCTTCCTTGCCGACGGCGACGACTTCGCCGGTGGATTTGTTAATGGCGACGATGGAAGGCTCATTGACGACGATGCCTTTGCCAGCGGAAAAGACCAGCGTGTTGGCGGTGCCGAGATCAATGGCCAGGTCGGAGGAAAACAAACTGAAAACCGACCTCAGGTTGTAACCGTTCTTATTCATTTCCCCCGTCTCCCTGAAAGAAATTGCTGACGCCTGGCAAAATTCGCGAGGTGCAAAGCGTTAAAGCTAAAGCGGCAGATTATTTCCATTGTCCACGGGCGCGAGCTGTAAGGCAAAAACGACCCGCAGCAATAATTTTCCGCGTTTCCAATAAATTCTTTGTAGTGCGTCTGTTGCCAACTGCGACTGCGTAATGCGGTGCAGATTAATGCCGAAGCAAGTGCAAAAATTATTTCGGAACGACGATGGAGACTTGTTGCTTGGCGGTGCCTCCACGGCGGTTCGAACCGATGATGGAAATGGTGTGCTGGCCGGGCTCGAGCGGCTCCGTGAAATGGCGGAAGGTGCCATCGCTGGCGATATTCGGAACGGACTGGCCATTCACGATGAGCGCGGCGCCGGGCTCGGTGCGTCCCACAATTTCGGCGACGCGGCCATGAAGCTGGGTGCCATCAATTTCGAGAATCATGTCCTGCGATTTGCCCTGGGCGACCAGAGTGAACTGAAAAGTTTCGCTGACTTCGCTGGTTTGCTTTTTGGCGTCCTGCGCGGTGACATTCCAGAAATAGTCGCCGGGGTCGAGGCCGGCGATGTCGGCGGTGTTGGTGGTGACTTTGGCTTGCTTGACGATGGCGCGGAAAGAAGTGGTGGTGCTGAGGCGCACGGTGTAAGAGACGGCGTCCTGCGCGGCCTTCCACTCGAAATGTACCGGAGTAGTTTTGGGATGCTCGTTGATGATGGGAGCAAGATTCAGCGGCTCAACCAGCGAGGGAGGCGCGAGGACATTGGAACGTTGAATGGTGCCGCCGGTGTTGAAGCTGGCTTTTTCCCACTGGGTCAACTCAATTTTTTCGCCGCCGCGGCTCACTTCGGCAGATCCGGTGGAGACTACGATTTCGTGATTGTTGGTCTGCGGATCATTTTTGACGGACGCGCGGCTGTTGGTGTGGAGTTGCGCGCTGGCGTCTTCGACGTTGACGGCGGCCTTGGATTCAGGGGACGTCCAATTCGGAGTGGCCAGATCCACGGACCCGGTGCTGATACGCACGGCCACGCTGGTGGGCTTGTTGCTGGCGGTGTGATTTTCTTCGACGGTGACGAGGGTGTCGGATTTCACGGTGTAGGTGGTGCCGTCCCCGAAGGTGATGCGCGCGAAGCTGTCCGCGCCGGTCTGCACGAAATCGCCTTTGTCGAGCAGGGTTTTGAAGTCGGCAGTAACCCACTGCACGGAATTCACTTTTTTGATCTGCACTTTGCCATCAAGGTTGACGAACTTGGCCTGAGTCTGCGAGATCAGAAGATTTTCGGTGTCGGTGGCGGCGATGGCGTTGGTGACCTTGTGATAGGTGGTGGTGTAAAGCTCCGGCGAAATGAGGTAAATGACGCCGAAAATTAGAGCGAGGATAATCAAGATATAGAGGATGACGGTTTTGTAGGTGACGGCGGTCCAATAGACCTGCACCCGGGGGGCTTTGTTGGCAGCCGCGGCATGCTTGGGATCGATGGGCGCTTGTACGGTCACGAGGTGGAGGTGCTGGTTGCTCCAATTTTGAAAATAGCACAGCGATTTGTGTGGCGTTGGACCGGGCGGGAGGGCGGTAGTCAAATTGCAAATAGCGAATGCGCACAGGGGGGCGCCATGGGGTGAAGAGCAGACGGCGGAGAGCTAAGAGAGGAAGGCAGGCAAAGCGGCAGACATCGCGTGCGTGCTTTGTCGCTTCACCTACAGGTCTGCGAGTTCGAGTGGCCTATCGGCGTTCTTCCAAGCCACTTCAAATTCCTTCCGAACTTGTTCCGAGCCTGAGCTCTTGTTTTGCGCCTCCAAACTCTTCAGAAGGCCAAACAGCGATCGGGGATTTCGCGGGTACTGTTCGAGATCCGCCCGAAATACTGTTTCCGCGCGTTCCGCCTGGCCGTTCCGCAGCAAGGCAGCGCCGAGGGACTCTCGAACAGGATAAAACCATTCGGGCGGTTCACCGTAGTAAAGCCCGTCCTCGATTTCCACGGCCTTATCCCAATGTGTGATTGCGTGCCCGAAGTTGGCCCGTGCGGTGGCTATCCGGGCATCCAGGATACTTGCTGCTAGCCCGAGAAACGCCTGAGCTTTGTTGGAATAAGTGCTGAATTCCAGATCTGCAGGCGTCTCTTTCCGGACTTTTTCCAGAATTCTTCGCTCAGCTTCTGCCATCTCAATCTGGCCCTTGGCAGCGAATGCCGATCCGCGCGCGAAATGCCACAACGCAGTCGTCATTGCCAGCGCAGGATCCGGCTGGGGCACTTTCAGGACTTCCTCCCAATGATGAAATCGAACCAGCACGAAAATTGGAGTAGGTATGTAGACTTCGGCCATGGGCATGTCGTGGACCATGGGACCGGCATGCGCCGCTAATTCATCAGCCGCCCGCTTGGCGTCAGTGAAGTCGCCCGCCATGCTGTTCGCGGCAGCGAGAAAGTGAAGATTGTGGCAGTAATACATCATGTCGTACGCGCTGCCAGTCGTACCGCTCTCGCGCAGGTAGACCCGGTCAACATCCGCCGCGACCGCATTGCTGCGGGCCGCTCCCGAGTAATCTCCTAAACGCATATAGATGTGTGCGGGCATATGAACCAGATGACCGGCGGATGGCGCGAGGGTTTCGAGACGCTGCGCGCTGGCAAGAGACCACTCCGGGTGGGGAGACGCCTCTACAGTGTGGATGTAATAGTGATTCGCGCCAATGTGGCCCGGCTCGCGACGCAACACTGATTCGAGCACCGCAATAATTTCTTTCGTACCTTCTGCTGGCTGGCCGTCGAGGCTCCAAAGCTTCCAGGGATGGAGATCCATCAGGCTCTCCGCATAGAGTGTCGCTGCGTCAAGATCGTCCGGGTAATGCTGCGACAGTTCGCGCATCGCGTTGGCGTACTCCACGTCGAGCTTTCGCAAGTCCGCCTTAGGATCAGACGAGTAGCGCTTAGCCAAAGCCTGAATGTAGGCACGCTCTTTTTCCGTCGCGGCCGGGGCCAGCGACAACGCCTTCTGGATGGCCTCGTAGGCCGCCTGCTCGTGAGGGGGATCAACATCCAGATTGATGCACGGACCCCACGCCAGCGCGAGCCCCCAAAACGCCATCGCGGAACGCGGGTCCAGTTCTGAAGCTCGCCGAAACGACCGCGCGGCCTCCTCGTGGTTGAAAGCGAAGACCAGCGTGAGGCCTTGATCGAAAAAGCGCTGCACTTCAGGATTCTTTGTAGAAATAGTGTGCTGGTGTTGCCCCAGACCAGGTATTAGGGTTGCCGGCTTAGACTGAGCGAACCATGAACCGGCACCCAGCAGAAGCACACAAACATGCGCCAGAAGTTTCATAGGATTCTCTAGGCGTTCTGAGGAGGCTACCAAACCTCCCCTAACGGCTGAATCACTTAAAAAGCTTATATCACGAATGCGGGCACCGGCCATACATCCGGCCAGCACAATTCATTCGGCGTAGCAGGAAGCCATATCATTGTGCTGGGTGAGTAGTCGGTTATTCCGGAGTTATGGCTAACGGTCGCGATAGGTTCTGAGTAACACGCTTATGCCGACCCAGGGGTGGGTGGTTAATACAGGTAAGACGGACAGTAATCAAATTCATTCCATCTTTGTCCAACTTATGACGTAGCTTTCGACGCCGGGTGCTGTGTCTTTATCAGAGAAAGTCAGCAGGTCGCCATCGAAACTGTACGGACGTTTTTGCTTGGTTCCCACCCAGTCCGGCT
>JBBRPU010000181.1:0-6909 GCA_038227545.1 Candidatus Acidiferrales bacterium | reverse complement strand
GAAAGCGGACGAACTGGGAAAATTCGTTGACCAGGGCAGCGAGGGTGGAAACTTCCCGCTCGATGAGGCGGGAGCATTCCTGAACCAAGGCAGTGAGCTCGGGATCGGGGGAAGCGGCGTCAGCGGCGCCGCGCCGATCGAGAAAACGGGACAAGCGTTGGGCGGAAAGCTGAATGGGCGTGAGGGGATTCTTAATTTCGTGGGCGATGCGGCGGGCGACTTCCTGCCACGCGGCGGATTTTTGCGAGCGCAGCAATTCGGTGAGGTCGTCTAGAACGAGCACGTAGCCGGTGTTGGCGCGGCGCGGACCGAGAGAGCTGACGGTTACGGCCAGATGCAGAACGCGCCCGCCGACCACGGTTTCGATTTCGCGCGAGACCACGCCCATGCGCAACGAGCGGCGCATCAGGTATTGGACGGCGCGGGAAGCTTCGCCGCCCAGCAATTCGTCGAGGGATAGTTTTTCGCGCGCGCCGGTGCCGAGCATGCCGTTTACTGCGGAGTTGGAACGCAGAATGGCGCCGCCAGCATCGAGCGAGATAACCGCGGTGGGAATATTTTCAAGCACGGTTTCCATGAGCTGGCGGCGGCGCTCGAGCTCCTGCACGGCTTGCTGAAGATTCTTGGTGAACTGATCAATCTGCGTGCGATTGTCGCGCAACTGCGCGGTCATCTGGTTGAAGGAGCGGACCAGGATGCCGAGCTCGTCCTGAGCCTGATCGGGTACCTGATACTCGAAGTTGCCGGAAGAAATTTCGCGGGTGCCTTCGGCGAGGGCTTGAATAGGCACGGTGACCTGTTTGGAGAGAAACAGGGCCACCCACATGACCGAAAACATCACGAGGACGGTGAAGAAAAGAAGGATGAGCAGCATCTGGCGCTTGAGCGCGCGCAAATTCTGCTTTTCGAGATAGTACTCGGCGGTTTGCTTCTGTATTTCGTCGAGGCGGTCTAGGAACGCAGGATTAGCTCGGTAGGCGGTAACGATGAAAGCTGTAGGCGCGCTGGAATCCCCCAGCGGGATTCTAGCCGCGGAATATTTGTGCGCGCCGGCTTCCCACATTTCCACACCGCTGGGCAGCACGCGAATCTGTTGGCCTAAAACGTTGGGAACGGCGCAAATGGCGCGATCATGGCTCTCCGGCGGATGGTCGCAAATCACACCGCCACTGACAGCGTGGCCGGAGGCGTCAAGAATCCAGACGGCGTCAGCGCCGGCTGCAATCGCTTGGCTTACCAACTCCGCCGGGGATTTCGTTGCGAGCGGTTCGAGTTGATGAGCGACCGCGTGCAGCTTGGGGATTTGCGTGCGGCCGAAATCGTTGAGCAACAGTTGAGTTTGCTCGGACGCAATTTCCAGCGGGCGCGGAAACCAGCGGCCGAGGGTGCGATTCAGCAGCGAGTAGCTGACGAAAAACATAAAGAGCACGGGGAGCAAAGAGATGGCCATCGCGCCGACGACCATTTTTGTTTTGAAGCGCGCGCCGAGATGATCTTTGCTGCGCTCGACCCACAGGCGGAAGGCGGTGCGCATGAGGATGAGCGAAAAAATAATGAAGGCGGCGGTGATGAAACTGGAGACGGCGTAGAGGGTGAGCTTGTCGCGGAGATTGCCGGGTTCGAACGGTCCGCCGAGGGAGCCGAAAGTAAAAATCGCGGCTAGTAATAAGGTGAGGAAAACTACTGCGGTGCCGAGTCCCCAACTTTGGCGGGAGGAGAGGCGGCTCACGTGCGAGCACCAACGATGACAAGTTGCGCAAATTGAGACGCAGGGGACAAAACAGCGGCGCGAAAGGTTAGGACGTTTTCATGCGAGAAAAATGGCGATGGACACTTTTCGTCCAAGACATTTATCAGGCGTGGCGCGGCGAAATGAGCGTTACGGGAAGGCATCTCTTTGGACGATAGCCAGCGCGTAACGGCAAGTCAAGAATGGCGACTGTACGGTTGCCTGGGTACCTGAACCAAAGGGCAGGTATTAGCCATTTTAGAACTACGCCGGAAAATCGGGGCGCCGGGGGCTGCGGCATTTGTTAATGTGAGCCTTGGTCGTAACGCTGCAGGAGTGCTGCGGATGTCCGTCCGTTTAGGCGAAATACTTGTCAAAGAGAGCTTGATTACGCAGGACCAGCTCACCAAAGCGCTCGAATTTCAGCGCTCTAATGGTGGGAAGCTGGGAAGCTGCCTGACCAAGATGGGCTACATCACGGACGACGATATTACCGGCGTGCTGAGCAGGCAATACGGTGTTCCCTCGATAAATCTGAAGTTCTACGAAATTGATCCGGTGGTCATCAAGCTGATTCCCCAAGATACTGCGCTACGTTACCAGGTGATTCCGTTGTCGCGAGTAGGGTCGGTGCTGACTATCGCGATGACGGATCCGACCAACGTGTTTGCCATGGACGATATCAAGTTCATGACGGGCTTCAACGTGGAGCCGGTAGTGGCGTCGGAGTCGGCGATTGGCGACGCGATTTCGAGATTCTATGGCGGGGCTTCTTCGAATCACGAAGAGCTGAGCAATTTGATGAAGGACCTGGTTGATGAAGACCAGGACTTGGAGCTGGCCGCGGAAGTCGCGGAGCTCGACACGGCCACGCTGGAAAAAGCGGCCGAAGAAGCGCCGATTATTAAATTGGTGAACCTGATCCTGACGGATTCGGTGAAGCGGGGCGCCAGCGATATTCACGTGGAGCCTTACGAGCTGGAATTGCGCGTGCGGTTTCGAGTAGACGGGCAGCTGCAAACGGTGATGAGCCCGCCGCTGCGGCTGAAGGATGCCATCACCAGTCGCCTGAAAATCATGGCCAAGCTGGACATCGCGGAAAAGCGGCTGCCGCAAGACGGCCGCATCATGATCAAGTACCGTGCGGACGGGAAGAAGAAGGAATTGGATTTTCGCGTGTCCACGGTGCCGACGTTGTACGGCGAAAAAATCGTCATGCGCTTGCTGGACAAAGAAAACCTCCGTCTGGACATGACCAAGCTGGGTTTCGAACAGGCGTCGCTGACGAAATTCGAACGCAACATTTTCAAGCCGTACGGCATGGTGTTGGTTACGGGACCGACGGGTTCCGGAAAAACGAACACTTTGTATTCGTCGGTGTCTTCACTGAACAAAGTGGACACCAACATCATGACCGCCGAAGACCCGGTTGAGTTTCAGCTGGCGGGCATCAACCAAGTGCAGATGAAAGAGCAGATCGGCTTGAACTTCGCGGCCGCGCTGCGCGCCTTTTTGCGGCAAGACCCCAACATTATTCTGGTGGGAGAGATTCGAGATTTTGAAACGGCTGAAATCGCGGTGAAAGCGGCGCTCACGGGGCACTTAGTGTTGTCCACGCTGCACACCAACGACGCACCTTCGACGATCAGCCGTTTGATGAACATGGGCATTGAACCTTTTCTGGTGGCGACTTCCGTCAATTTGATTTGCGCGCAGCGACTGGTGCGGCGCATCTGCCAGAACTGCAAGGTGGAACTGGAAGTGCCGGAGCAGGCGCTGATTGACGCGGGCTATACGGACGAGGAAGCCAAGAAGACCAAGATTTATCACGGCAAGGGCTGCAACACCTGCAACAAAGGTGGGTATAAGGGGCGTACGGGTCTTTATGAAGTGATGGAAATTAACGACGAGCTGCGCGAACTGATTCTGGTGGGCGCATCGGCGCTGGAGTTGAAGAAGAAAGCTGTGGAGCAGGGCATGATCACTTTGCGGCGCAGCGGCTTAACCAAAGTAGCTTTGGGCCAGACGACCATGGAAGAAGTAGTGCGCGAAACCGTTCTGTAGGAGAAAGGTGAGCTATGGCTGGAATGACATTAAGTGAACTGCTGAAGAAGATGATCGAGATGGGGGGCAGCGACCTGCACATCACGACCAACAGCGCACCGCGCGTGCGCGTGCACGGCAAACTGCGTCCGCTGGATATGCCGCCACTGACGGCCGCGGACACCAAGTCGCTGGCGTACAGCGTGCTCACCGACGCGCAGAAGCATCGCTTCGAAGAAAACCTGGAACTGGACTTTTCGTTCGGCTTGAAGAATTTGGCGCGCTTCCGCGGCAACGTGTTCAATCAACGCGGCGCGGTGGGCGCGGTGTTCCGGACCATTCCCTGGGAGATCAAAGGCTTCGACGCGCTGGGGCTGCCGCAAGTGGTGAAGGGCATGTGCGACAAGCCGCGCGGGCTGGTGCTGGTGACGGGGCCGACTGGGTCGGGCAAGTCCACCACGCTCGCGGCGATGCTCGACAAGATCAACGCCGAGCGCGACGAGCACATGATCACCATCGAAGATCCGATCGAGTTTCTGCACAATCACAAAAAATGCTTGGTGAACCAGCGCGAAGTGCACGCGGACACGCACTCGTTTGCGAATTCGCTGCGCGCCGCGTTGCGTGAAGATCCGGACGTAGTGCTCATCGGCGAAATGCGCGATCTGGAGACGATTGAGTCGGCGTTGCGCATCGCGGAGACGGGGCACTTGACCTTCGCTACGTTGCACACCAATTCGGCGGCATCCACTATCAACAGAATTATTGACGTGTTTCCTTCGCACCAGCAGCCGCAGATTCGGGCGCAGCTTTCGATGGTTATCGAAGGAGTGTTGTGCCAATCGCTTTTGCCGCGCGCCGACGGCCGCGGACGGGCGATGATCATGGAAGTGCTGGTGCCTACGGCGGCCATTCGCAACCTGATCCGCGAAGACAAGATCCACCAGATTTATTCCGCGATGCAAACGGGCACGGCACAGACGGGCATGCAGACGTTCAATCAAGGACTGTGCAACGCGTATCTGCAGAAGTCCATCACGCTGGACATGGCGCTGTCGCGCTCTTCGAACGCGGACGAGTTGCAGGACATGATCAACCGCGGGGTAGTTTCCACGCCCACGGCGGGCGGTGGCAGCATGAAATCGCCGGTGACCAGCAAGCGCTAGTTGAAGACAACGATAGTGAACACAAACGAATTTCATGGTATTCAGGCACTGAGGAGGGCAGGACATGCCGGATTATAAATATCGAGGCACGAACCGCGCGGGCTCGAGCGTGAGCGGCGTAATGACTGCCAACAGCAAGGCGGAGCTTCAGAACATCTTGAAGCGGCAACAGATCACGCCCACCAAAATGTCGGAGAAGGGCAAAGAATTCAATATGCCCACCTTCGGCGGGGGCGTGAACGCCAAGGAGTTGGCGATTTTTACGCGGCAGTTCTCAGTGATGATTGATGCCGGGTTGCCACTGGTGCAATGCCTGGAAATCCTCGCCAGCCAGCAGGAAAACAAATTTTTCCAGAAAGTGCTGACCACCACGCGTTCCATGGTGGAAGGCGGTTCAACACTTTCGACTGCGATGCGCGCTTCTCCTAAAGTTTTTGACGGTTTGTACGTGAACATGGTGGAAGCTGGAGAGACCGGCGGTATTCTCGACATCATTTTGCAGCGGCTTTCGACGTACATTGAAAAGAACGTGAAGCTGCAGCGCGCGGTGAAGTCGGCGCTCGTTTATCCCGTGGGCGTATTGACGGTGGCGGGCGGCGTTATTACCTTGCTGCTGTGGAAGGTTGTTCCGATTTTCGCGACGTTGTTTACCGGTTTGGGTGTGACGTTGCCGTTGCCCACCAAAATCGTCATTGCCTTAAGTAATTTTATCGGCAGCTATTTTGGCTTGCTGATATTAGTGGCCATCGTTGGCGGGGTGGTGGGATTGAAGGTGTGGTACGGAACGCCGCAAGGCAAATTCATTCTGGATACCATTGTTCTCAAATTGCCGGTGCTTGGTATTTTGATGAGAAAGATCGCGGTGGCGCGCTTTACTCGAACGCTGGGCACATTGATCTCGAGCGGCGTGCCAATTCTGGAAGGTCTGGATATTACGGCGAAAACTTCCGGTAACGCAGTCGTGGAGCGAGCGTTGCAGAAGGTGCGTAAGGCCCTGGAAGAGGGCAAATCGCTGACCGAGCCATTGAAGGAGTCCAACGTGTTCCCCGGGATGGTGACGCAGATGATTGCGGTCGGCGAGCAAACCGGCGCGATGGACGCGATGTTGCAGAAAATCGCCGACTTCTACGAAGAAGAAGTGGACGCGGCGGTAAAGGATTTGTTGACGGCCCTGGAACCGGTGATGATCGTATTTCTCGGCGTGGTGGTCGGCGGCGTGGTTATCTCCATGTACTTGCCGCTGTTCTCGCTGATCGGAAAACTTGCCGATGCGCACTAGCAGCGACGCGCCGCACGCGTATAACTAGAGTCACTGGCCGGGCCGCAAGTAAATGCAGCCCGGCTTTTTCATCTTTGTGTTTGCTGAGTTGGGGGAGTTGAAGGCCGCCACGAATGCAGCAAACTGCCAGCATGAAGGAATGGTTAGAGTGGCTGACGCGTGTTCGATTGTTGATGATCACGCTGATCCTGGCTGTGGGCGTGGTGTGGCCGCAATATGTTCCCAGTTCTCCCGGTAACCGGTTTTTCCTCCCACTGATTATTTTCTGGATCACGCTGGGCATCCTGCATTTGATATTGCTGCGCTGGCTTCCGCAGGCGCCATGGCACGGGGGACTGCAGGTTACCTGCGACGTGGTGATGATTTCGGCGCTGGTGTACGCCACGGGACTGCAGGAAAGCTACTTCATTTCGCTGTACCTGCTGGTGATTATTGTCGCGAGCATCTTGTTTTCGCGGGGGATAGCCTTTGCGACCGCCGGCTTATGCATTGTGATTCTGGGCGGAATGGCGGCGCTGGCATATGACGAAAAAATCACGCGAACGTATGTGGGCATTGCCACGGCCGAGAGCCTGCGGATCTGGTTCCTCAGCAATTTATTTGGCTTTCTGGCGGTGGCGTATCTGGCGAGCTTTCTGGCGCAGTCGCTGCGGCGCAAAGGCGCGGAGCTGGATGAAAAGCGCGAAGAACTT
>JBBRPU010000180.1:0-6954 GCA_038227545.1 Candidatus Acidiferrales bacterium | reverse complement strand
TGGTGATGCTGTGGATGGGCATCGGCTCGACGTATTTTACGCGCCGAACCGCGGCGGCTTCGCAGGCGGTGATTGACCAGGTGGAACCGCAGCGGCCTTACGAAGCTGACGCTCCATTCAAACTCACACCCTCCGTCGTAAGCCGCGGCGCGACCAAAAGCTTGCCCGATTCCAGACAAAATTCCGCCGCAGAGAGCGCCAACCGCTAATGTTTCCACGCACAGACGATATTTTGCGAGTGCTGCCAGAACTGGTGTGGTGCAGCTTCGGCGTGTTTGCAATGCTGCTGCAGCCGTTCATCAAGAACCGGCACTTTTTTACCGTGCTGGCGCTCCTGGGCGCGATTGGCGGCACCGCTGCGGCCTTTGTCGCGGGCGCAACTCCGGGCGAGGGATTTTCCGGGTTAGTCCAGTCGGACGTGTTTAGTTTCTTTTTCCGATTGCTGCTCGGCTTGGTGGCGATCCTCGTCATTCTCGCTTGCGATTCCTACCTGGACCGCGAAAATTTGCCGCACGCGGAATTCTTCGCACTGCTCCTCTTTGCGACGGCGGGAATGGGCGTGCTCGCTTCCGCACACGAACTTTTGACGGCGTTTATCGGCCTGGAGATGAGCTCGATTTCGAGCTACATCCTGGCAGGCTTCCGGCGCGATTCGATGAAGTCGAGCGAAGCGTCGCTGAAATATTTTCTGCTGGGAAGTTTCGCTACGGGATTTTTTCTCTATGGCATCGCGCTGGTGTATGGCGCGACCGGCACTACCAACCTCAGCCGCATGGATGACGCCGATCCGGGCAGCAACCTGTTGAAGCTGGGCTTGTCTCTGATTCTCATCGGTATCGGGTTCAAGGTGGCGGCAGCGCCGTTTCAGATCTGGACGCCCGATGTATATGAAGGCGCGCCCACGCCGGTGACGGCGCTGCTCTCCGCGGGACCGAAGGCGGCGGCGTTCGCGTTATTGCTGCGCATCTTTGCCAGCGTTCCGGCGGCCACCCATTTCTGGTTCTGGGCGTTCTGGGTGCTGGCAATTCTCACCATGTTCGCCGGAAATCTTGGCGCGCTGGTGCAAACCAACGTGAAACGCCTGCTGGCGTACAGCTCCATCGCGCACGCCGGCTACATCCTGGTGGCCTTCGCGGCGGTCACCTTTATGTCCAACGACTTGAACGGTGGAGCGACTCCTGCTTACGCGGCGGTGCTGTTTTACCTCTTGAGCTACGCGCTGGTAAAGATTGGCGCGTTCACCATCGTTTCAGAAATTGGCGGAGCCGGCGAAAAAAATCTCTCGCTGGATGATTACGCCGGCCTGGCACAGCGCCAGCCTTTCGCGGCGGCCACGCTGAGTTTATTTCTTTTGTCGCTGCTGGGATTGCCGGTCACGGCGGGGTTTTTCGGAAAATTCTATATTTTTAAGGCCGCTATAAATTCACATTTGATTTGGCTGGCGGTGCTGATGGGCATCAACAGCATCATCGGCGCGTATTATTATCTGCGGCTGATCGTGATCATGTACATGAAGGAAGGCAGCGCGGAAGCCATGGCCGCTCCGGTGGTGCGCTTCCCTGTCGCGGTGAACCTGGTGTTGGCGATTACCGCGATTGGCACAGTGTACTTCGGACTCTTCCCCAACCAGGTATTGAATTTTATTCTGCAGCCCAACCTGATCGCGCGCTAAGCCGCGAGTGCCCCACTCGTCGGTGTTACGAGTGGGGGAGGTTGGTGAAGTGCGGAGCAGGTTCGTTGATCTGGTCCTTTTCCCGACTGGCTTGTTTGCCTTCGTTACTCCTGACATCAATCTAAGTAACGCTACGCGATGACGTTGCCATTCCATTATCAAAATCCCCACTCGTAAAAACGACGAGTGGGGCACCCAAAAAAAAAAGAACGCGCCCTTGAGGTGCCAAGGGCGCGGTTAAAAAACTTTTGGCGAAATGGGTGGCGGCTGGCTATAGCAGACGATACAGCAGGAAGCCCAGCGCGAAAGTGAAGAGCGTGAGCGTTTCGACGAAAACGAGGCCGAGAATCATGGCGCCGCGAACTCCGTCAGTCGCGCCGGGATTGCGCGCGATACCTTCGCAAGCGGCGGCGGCGATGCGTCCCTGTCCCAGGCCGCAACCGAAAGCGGCGATGGCTACGCCAAAGCCCGCGGCAATGGCCAGCGCCGTGGGATTAACGGGGAGTTTCTGCTCGGGAGCGCCACCCTGCGCGAAAGCCGCGGGGACGACGAGCATTACGATTACCAGTGCTACCAGAACGACTGCTGCTTTCTTCATTTACTTCCTCCTCATGAATTGCCGCCAGGAGGTGGTTCCCGGACACCGTGCAGCCGGGCTCACGCTGGAGCGGCGGTACAAATCCGATTAGTGCTCGTCCGCGGTGGCCATGCCGATGTACACGGCGGGCAGAATAGTGAAGACGTAGGCCTGCACAACGGAAACGAAAACGTGCAAAAGAATAAAGAGAATGGGAAACAGCGCGGGTAGAACTCCTACCACCACGCCAAGAATTGGCGACTTGGTCCAGCCGGAAGTAAAAGCTCCGGCGAACAGTCCGAGAAACAGTCCGTAGATAATGTCGCTGGCGAAAATGTTAGCCCAGAGACGGACAGATAAAGATAGAAGCCGCGCGGTGGTACTGAGAATTTCAACCGGGAACATCAGCGGTGCCAGCCAGGCGACGGGCCCGGTGAAATGCTTCATGTAACCGATGGGGCCGTGGTGGCGAATCCCCTGCCAATTGAAATACAAAAACGTAATGAGCGCACAGGCGAGCGGCACGGTGTAAACACTGGTGGGCGCGGTAAGAAACGGAAACGCGCCAAACAGATTGCCGAGAAGAACGAAGAGAGCGATGGAGCCGACCATTGGAATATAGCGCTCCCAATGGTGGCCGGCGTTCTGGCTGAGAACGTCGCGCAGGCCAAAGCCCATGGGATTGTTGAGCAACAGCTCGGCGATTTGCTGCGAAGCGCCGGGGCGCTCGACAGAAAGACGAGAACGTACCCACAACGCGAGCAGCGTGCCGATGACGACCACCGCTAAAGCCATCACCACATGCTCGGGGATGGGATTTTCGGCGTCGGTGGGCTTCACGTGCAGCGCCGAAAATAAAGACAGCGCGAAGCTGCCGAAGATGCGATTGACGAAGTGCGTTAGCCAGCTTACGTGTTCCATAGGTCGGTCGGCTGCGAGATGCTTAGCTCCCTGTTTTGTCTAATGGCTCGATTTCCGCACGCTTGCGCGAAGGGCGAGCAATTTCGTACACACTTGCGGCTACGGCCGCCGGTCCCAGAGCACACAAACCCACCACCATGCTAGCGAGGGGAACTTTCAGAATCTTAAAAATAACATACACGGAGAGGGCTATCAAGGCGTAGCGAAAGAGCACGCGGAAATAAGCACCTATCGGCACGCGAGGCTGCGCCAAGCCCGCCTGGGCCTGAGACGCGACCGCGAGAGCGTCCATGCCCTGGCGGAGCCAGCGAAAATTGAACCAGGCGAGCACGGAGCCGATCATCAGGCCCGTAGCCCAAAGCATGTTGTGAAGAGCGGCAGCTGAGGCTCCCGCGAAAGCGCCAGTGAGCAAGATGAGCCAGGCGATGCGGCGTTCGGTTTGCGCGGCGGGAGTGAGGCTAGGCGACGGAGCGGCCATGAATTTTCGCGGTTATGTCACGCCGCTCTCAAGAACGGCTGCCGGACGTGCGACGGATGACGTCGCGAGCACCGCCGAAAAATCCCAGCGCGCCAAAAACGAGCATTAAGTACGGCTTGGTGTGAAACCAGCGATCCAGAAAAAATCCCAGCACTCCCCCAAGTAGAACGGCGCCGACGAGAACAAAGGGGAGCTCCATGGCCATAGCGGATTGCGTGGAGAAATTATTCGGCTTCGCCGGAGTGGGCGAGTTTGCTTCGTCGTTGATCGGCTTATTGTCCAAAGGCATATCGGGCCATGCGCAGGAAGGGATCAGAATACAGGCCGGCGGCGAGAGAAACAAATGCGCAGACTCCGAGGACGACAGCTTCAGGAGCGCCGAAAGAGGCGGCAGGAATTTCGGCCTCGGGATCCGGGTCGCGGCGCCAGGCTTGCACGGCGATGCGCAGATAGGACCACGCCAATGGCAGCGCCGCAAATGCGGCGAACCACGCGGTGTAGCGGTGATTATTGTGCAGCAGCGACTGGAACAGCGAGTAGCGGGCAAAAAATATTCCGGTGGGTGGAAAGCCAGCCAAGGCGATCACAAAAATTATTAATAGCGCGGCGGCGACGGGACTGCCGCCTCTTAACCCGTTGAGACTTGCGAGTTGTACGCCAGCGCCTGACTTATTCCGGACCGCCAACAAAATTGCAAACGCGCCGGTGACGACAAATACATAGCTGAAAAGATAGAAAGCCATGGCGGTCAGGGCCGTTTCATCTCCCGCGACCAGGGCCAGCAGCAGGTAGCCGACTTGCGCGAGGGAGGCGTACGCGAGAATACGCGCGAAGGTTTCCTGACGAAGTGACGCGACCACTCCGGTGGTGATGAAGGCAACGGCAACAGCGGCGGTGACGCGCCACCAGATGTCGTGGGCGTCGGCGAAAATTGTAAGCGTCAAGCGCAGCAGCGTGGCGATCGTGGTGGTGACCACCGCGCCGGAAAGGAACACAACGGGAGTAAGTGGCGAAGCGGAAGAAGAATTTTCGTTCACATGATGCACAGCGGCGGCTTTGATTTTTGCGAGAAATCCAAAAAAGACCAGCAGGAATGCGGCCGTTGGCAAAGTCTCGAGCAGGAAGGGATGCCAATGTAACGCTTCCGGCAGGCGTGATTGCAGGAGTTGATACATCTGTGCGCCGTGCGCGCCAGGTTGCTTGCTCAGCGCAATTACTTTAGCGACGTTGTGGCGGCGTGCCAGTGCGGAGGCAATTTTGCCGATGTTGGTGGAACCGCTGAGACCGTAGAGAAGCGAAAAACCATAGATGAGAATGGCGGAGCCGAACAGGCTCGAAAGCATCCAATGGACGGATGATGACGCGGGCCTTCTGGATATTCCTGGAAGCGCCGCCAAGAAAAAGCAGCTCAGCGCGGCGACTTCCAGGGCCAGAAACATTGCGAGCAAATCCACGGCAGAAACCGCAAACATCATGGCGGCGCATGCGAAAAGGAGCAGCGCGTAGTAGCGAGCCTTGTGGCTCAAGGGGATGGCGACTTCGTTTACCGAAAGCAAAATGATCATCGCAGCGGCGGCCAGCAACAGCGCGGAAAAGAAAAGGAAGTAGGTGTCCACGATGATGGTTTCGTGAATGGCGGTGAATTCAGCGCCGGCGGCGATGCGCGCGCGCAACATCCACAACGTCAGGCCGCTGAACACCACGCCGGCTAACGCGAGAGCGGGGCTCCAGTATTTTTCTTTGTGGCTGATCCAGAAATCCATGGCCAGGATGCCAAAAGCGAAAAGCAAAAGCTCCAGCTCGGGAAGGAACGCTGCACCCTCGGCGTGCATGAAGTTGCGGACGGTGTCGAATGCGGGAGTGAGCATGTCGGCGAAGGCGATCATCGTAGTGAGAATAGTCAACTCGCGATTGTGCCCGTTTCAGGATGTTTCGCCGGAGCGGAAGAAACGTTGAGCCAGCGGGTGAAGACCGCGGCGATGATCGCCAGGGCTACCGCGATCTGCGCGACGACGATTGCGATGGTGAAAGCTGCGAAAGTTTCGCCGTTGGCGTCCGCAAAAAGACGCGCGAAGGCCATGAGGTTGATGCCGGCGGCGTTCAAGATCAATGCGATGGAAAAAAGCTTGATGATCAGACTGCGGCGCATAGCGACGCCGGCAACGCCGATCAGCAGCAGCGCGAAACTCAGAAAAAGATAGTCGGAGATAGGCGGCATAGGGCCTAGGCTTTCCTCTGAAATGTGGCGCGGAGGCCGACCACGCCGACCGCAGCGGCCAGCAGCAGCAAAGCCAGCGGCAACAAATCGTATGTGGCGAAGAACTTTAGTATATCGGCAGCAGCCAAGGGCGAGGGAAACGCGGCCTTAGGCAATAGCACGGTCAGGCGTTCGCCGGGAAGAAAGCGCCGCTGCAGGATGTCGGAAGCAATTTCGATCAGCAGGAACACGGCCGCGATGATGCCGGCGGCTTTCGGGCGCCAGGAGTATTCGCTGGCCAGTGCAAGATCCAGTTTAGAAACTTCCACGGCGAATACAATTACGGCGGCGACGACGCAGACGATGGCGACGAGTTGGGCGGCGAACAGGAGCGGAGCGCGAAGCTGCAGGTAAATTCCCGCGGTGGCCAGCAGGGTCAGCAGGAAAAAAATGGAACTGCGGAGCACGGTTCGGGACGAAATGGTGAGCACCGCGAACAGGATGGAACCAGCGGCAAGAATGAAAAATATTATTTCGTGCGGCATTTTTTATTGGGGACGCGAGGCGAATTGGCAGCAGAACAAATGTTCATGAGCAAAGCTATTTCTCGAATAGCAGTTCGCCGGCGCGCTGGGTCGCCTTTACTACTGCCTTGATCAAGGTTACACGCAACTTCCCTTCTTCCAGCTCAAGAATGCCATCAATCGTGCACCCTGCTGGAGTGGTTACGGCGTCTTTCAGTAAAGCGGGGTGATCGCCGGTTTCGAGCACTACGCTGGCGGCGCCTTTCATGGTTTGCGCGGCGAGCAAGGTGGCGACGTCGCGCGCGAGGCCGACTTTGACGCCGGCTTCCGCGAGAGATTCGAGAATGATGTAAGCGAAGGCCGGGCCGCTGGCAGAGAGACCGGTGACCGCGTCCATATTTTTTTCGTCGACCACGACGGTGCGGCCGACGGCGTCAAACATGGCACGGGCGATTTCGACGTGCTGATCGGTGGCGCTGGCTCCGCGGCAGATGCCGGCCATGCCGCAATTCACGGTGGAGCAGGTGTTGGGCATGACGCGCACCACGGCGGTTTTGGGGCCGAGGCGCTGCTCGATGTACGAGG
>JBBRPU010000179.1:0-6961 GCA_038227545.1 Candidatus Acidiferrales bacterium | reverse complement strand
TTTGGTGTTGTGAACCAGCCTTGCAATGAGACGCATAAACTCTCCTTGATCGCCTTGCAATGTCAAAACGGGTGAGCGCCGTGAGCGCCCATCACGAACAAAAACTGAAACAGTAATTCGTTGGCGTTGTCAAAGCTGGCGTTTGGTGCGGTGGCCAGATGTCCGTACCTGTATTGTCCCCGGATTTGGCTGAATTCACTTGGCCAATACGTCACAATTGCCGAAAGCCCGGTGTCCACCAGGTTGGCATCCCTCGCGTGCGCGCTGCGATCAAATCGCCCGCCCACGGTCCAGCGACGGTTGACGCGATATTCCGCCGAGGAATACATGCCGAAGGCGTGCTCGGTGTACTCGGCATTCAGGGTCGCCAGCTGGTCGCGCAAACTGTAGAAAAACTCCGTGCGGAACAGGAACGAATTGTAAATGGCCCGCCGCAACGGCTTCCAGCGCACGGTCGCATCGGCTCCGTACAAACTAGTGGTGAAGTTCGAGCCGAGATCGTTATGGCCTCGAGCATAAGAAACGCCGAGGTCCAGATTGGTGGATTCGCTTAAGTCCCGGTAGGCCCGGAGATGCCCGACCACGCTGGCGTCCTGCCGCTCGCTGGCATGGAACACATCGGAAGAGTCGCCGCGAAATACCTGCGCGGTGGCTTCCAGGAACCAGTCTTTTGGCGCGGGCAAAATGCGCGATAGTGAAAAGCCGGCATCGTCAATGCCATCTTCGCCGCCCACCAGGTTGTTGGTCGCCAGTGGCCGGTCAATGAACGGCAACGCGTGGTTATGAATGGTGTTTACCTTGCCGAAATTCGCACGCATCTTGCCGACCTTTAGCAGCAAGCTGGCCGGCAGCGAAGTAAATGTCACATAGCCCTCTTCGACGTTCACACCTTGTTCGCCGAACGAAATGAAAACGTCGGCCCGCGCATAGGGGTCAATGATGGCTTGCACTCCCAGCTCCGATTCATGCAGCTCAAGAGCAGGCGACGGCACCACGTTGTTGTGTCCCGCACTGCCGATGAAATCTCCAATCAAACTAATGTCTGGATTGAGCAGCCTGGCATTGCCGCTGGCTCCTCCGAAGGTCTGGCTCGGCGTGGACTGCATTGCTTGCGCCTGGGCGGGCGCCGTGGCAGCAACGGCCGCGGGAGTTGCTGCGGAAGACGACTCCGCGCTAACCGGCGCGGGTGCCGACGTCAGCACCAGCCTCGCTCCGGACTCCTCGCCCGGCGCTTTGGCGTCCGCTAACACCTTTAGTTGCCCGCGCAGTAGCGCCACCTGCTCGGCCAGCATACTGACCTGTTGCTCCAAAGTTTGTATCCGCGATTCCGAGCTGCCGCTCTTATTGCCAGTAACCGAGTCGCTGGCTGACGGGGCGACGTTGGCGGGAGCCTGTGCGCGCGCGGCAACGGCTATAAATAACGAAATGCATACCACCAAGGCGTTTCTCATGACACTCCTCTCAAATGCGACCGCTTTTGATGACACCAGGAGACGACTAGAGGATGGGGTTAAAAACTAGACAGCGGGGGAGCGCGTGGCGAAACCGCGTGGGAAATTTCGAGGGAAACAGCGGCGATTACTGGAATGATGGCCAGCCGGTTAGTGATTGGCGCGACCATCACGCTGGGCGGGGCGGGAGTAATCACTGATCCAACTGTGGAGCACAACGGGCAGACGTGCGATCCCGCAGGCGCGGCGTTCAAGTCCGCACAATAGTGGAACTGGGCCCCTAGAAAGATGACCGCGAGGAGCACAGCCAATATGCGTATATTTCGGACATTCACAGGCATGGACCTAGTAAGACGGAGCTTAGGCCGGAATGGTTGCGGGGTCAAGCAACGAAAACGGCCCGTAATGGGGGTCCGCTACTGGGTGAGCCGGGTTAGTGGGCGCTGGCTAGGCGTTGCCGGACTTCCCTTATTTCGGACCTGTCGGCGGCCGGGTCGGCCATCTCAGCCAGCTTGGAATCGTACCTTCTCGCAGCGTGTGTGTCTCCGGCAGCCTCGCGGGCTCGCGCCGCGCCCCACAAGGAGTCAAACCGATTGGGAGCTTCGGCGAGAACGATCTCATACTCCTTGGCAGCATCACCCGGCCGTTTCAGCTCCAGCAACATGTCGGCAAGCATTTCTCGAGCGGGCATGGTGGTATTTTCCACGCCTTTGGCATCTTCGCGATCCGCCGCTGCGCGCATCAACTCAACCGCTCGGGATTTATCTCCCTGGGCAAACACGAGCCAAGCTTCCGCTTCTGACAGGTCGGTCGCTTTTGCGCCCGACGCCTCGTAACCCGTAGCCTTGCTCTCGCCTTCCCGCATCGCGACAATCTCCGCCAGTTTTTTCGCCGCGACGCTCGCAGCTTCCACATCACCGCTACGAGCCGCGCCGAGCGCGCGCGCCCAGTAGGTCGAATCCTGCGAAGTTTCTCGTCCGGGGGGCACGGTTAGTCCGGCCGCTTCCGTCCAGCGATGCAACTCGATAGCATTTCGCGCCTCAATGACCGCGCGATGCTGGGTTTTTTCTTCCTCTTCAGATCCGGGCACGCTCATCTCGTCGGTAGCCAGTGAGCGCGCTTTGGATTCCAATCCTGTCTGCAGATAGGCATAGTCCAGAAAATCCATGGCGTGAGTCTGGTAGTGGGCCTCCGCCAGGTGCATATCCGTGGCGTGGGCCGCCGCCGCGGTCGCCGCGATATTCGAAGCGATGGATTCGCGCCACAATCCCAGCCGCGTAAATATGTGCGACGGCATGTGCAGCGCGTGCGAAGAATCGGGCGCAATCTTGGCATACGCGCGCGCCGCGGCCAGCCCTTGTTCCGCCAAGCCCGGCCGGTCGGCCGCATGAATCAGATAATGCGCCACCCCTGGATGATCGGGATGCTCGCGGAAAAGCGGCTCGAGAATCGCAATCGCGTTTTTGCGATTCGCCATCACGTCTAGGTTTTCGTCTGCCAGCGCGATTAGCGACAACGCATAAAACGCGCTGGCTTCCACGTCGTCAGGCGCTTCCGTACGCAGTCGAGCGAGCGCTTGGGAATACGCCGTCGTCCGCTGCACATGCGAAAGTTTTTTATCGTCCGCGTAGAACGCCGCGGCCGCCGCGATGTATCCCTGCTCGCGTGCGGTTGGAGCGCCAAGCTTTTGGGCTTGCTCTACGCTTTGCTGCCCGTGCTGCATGGTGTGCCCTTGCGGGAAATCCCACAGCTGGTGATACAGCGCCATGGCCTTGCCCCAGTGGGCCATCGCGCAATTCTTATCCAGATCGGCGGCCGCTTTAAATGTGTCTTCCGACTGGTGGTACTGGAAGGAGTGCAGCAGTGCGAGGCCCTTCAGCAAGGACGGCTGCGCCTCCGCTTTGCAACTATTTGGAAAACTCACAAGTCCGAGCAGTTCGCTGGGGGTAGCGCCGGCATTGGTGCCAGTTTTGGGGAATGACCAAGCAAGCGCCGCGAAAAATGCCAGGAGAAAAGCAACGCTCAATCCTGCCGATACTTTGAAATGTTTGGCGCTGATTTTATGCACGCATAAGCCTCAACTCCTCACCTTTTACTGCAACGCCGGACTGCCGCTATCAGCCTGACCAGTCAGGTTCACTCGCACAACTCCAGTATAGTCTACGTAAAAATGCCTTCTCCCAGTGACGCCCTGATTGACGGGATCGGCGGTAATCGTAAAACTCGTGGCCTGCCCAAGACGATCTGTCTCCGCGACGGCGTAGTGAAACGCATAACCGGACTTGCTCGGTGCGCCGGTGCCCAGTGAGTTATCCAATAAATCGGCGCGCTCGCAGTCGCCGCTACCGGGCCCAAGATTCGCGAGAGATTTGGGAAACCCAACATTCGGACACTTCGCTGCGTAAACACCCGCTGCGTAGCTATAACTTCGTAGCGCTCCTACTGCCGCCGCTTCATTCGCCGCCATTTTCGACCGGAGCAGATTAGGGATGGCAATGGCCGCAATGATGAGGACGACGGGTATAAAAATTCCTACGTAGCCCAGGATCAATCCGGTGAGCGCCATCCCTTTTCCCTGAATGCGACCTGAACTGCGGTTAATCTCTGAGAGAGAAAGGTGCCCGAGGACCACCGCCACGATCGCTGCCGGAAGAATGAAGAACAGAATTCCGCTAACCAGGCTGCCGATGGCTTTCCCGCTGGTGTGACCCTGTGCCGGCGCTACCGCGGGCAGTGGTGATCCGGGATTTCCAAAAGTTATGCCGCAGAACTGGCAGAATTGCGCTCCGTCCGCAACCGGTTTGGCGCAGTAAGGGCAAGTTTTCATTGCCACCTCAATGTCTCGGCTCGATTGGCGTCGGCTGCGCTAAAAAATGCATTGGCGACCCGGGAGAACTAATTTGCGGGCAATATAGCACGAGGCTGGAGTCCTACGGCGGTTTAAAGCTTCTTCAGCTACGCAGACGACGCGTACATGGGTTTGCGACTTCCAACTGCGTGGAACTCGCCTTTACGGTCCATTTCGACCTGCACCCGCCCATGCTGGTAGAATATTTACTGGAGCGGTTCTTCAAAGCAGGTGTGGGAGCGAAAGCTGTTTGAACCAATGACGAATCTCTGAGGCGCTGCGGATAGTCAGCCTGTGTGCACGGCCTGTCCCGTTGGCTCGTCGAACGATGTAGAGGCTACGACGCGCGAGCGGGGCAGGAAAGCCTAACGGTTGGCTCGTGGTGCCCACCTAATTCAGAGGTTCACGGCCTAGCTCCCCACGGCCAAGCAGTCCGCTCTATTTTTTTGTCCGCCGCCTGCCGCTGGACGCTAAAGGAACTTGACCAGTGCGACCATCGTGTCCTTCGGCCGTTCTTCCATGATCCAATGGCCGGCATCCGGCAGCACCGTCACGGTTACATCCGTGGCCACGAGTTTCATCTGCTGCCCCAGCTCTTTTCCCAACGACTTGTCGCCGCCAATCGCAAATACCGGCATGGACAGCTTTGTTTTCGCCAGCACCGCGAAATCTTTGGCTGTTCGTGGCCAGGATACGAAATACTCCCACGCCGCATGCATTCGCCCGGGGCGAGAATAAGCCGCGACGTAAGCTTTCCGGTCGGCGGGCGGGAGCGAATGGTTCTTGTCCGCGGCGAGGTCGTCCCAGAAAAATGAGAAGTAAATGTCCTCGCGGCCCTTCACCAGCGCTTCCGGTTTTGGCCCGTTGAAGCGAAAATGCCAGATCGCGGGATTGTCGTAAATCGCTTCCCAGCCTTCGACGCCTGGCAGAAAAGCATCCATTACCACCAACTTTTCCACTTCAGCGGGAAACTGCGCCGCGTATGCATACGCCACCATCAGCCCGATGTCATGTCCCACTACCCGTGCCTTCTCAATTCCCAGAGAACGTATCAGCGCATGGATGCTCTTCGCCGCGTCCATGAAATTGATTCCTTTCGTAGGAATCGAGGAGTCGCCAATGCCCGGCAGATCCGGCGCAATCACAGTAAACTTCTCTCCCAGCACTGGCATTATCGGCTGCCACATGCGCGAAGTTTCCGCAAAGCCATGCAATAGAATCACTGCCGGACCATGCCCGCCCGTCGTGTAGTGCAGCCTCAGGCCGTCAATATCCGAATCCTTTGCGACAAATCCCGCTACCGCTAGCGCTTCGCCACGCGCACTTGCCGGCCATGACGCGAACAAAATCGCTATCACCAAAAGATATCCCGCCGCTAACTTTAGCTTCATGAAGTCTCCTAGGAAAATTCGAACCCAGCCCATGCCTGTGGCGTCTGGATGCGCGCCCGCACATTCTATATCAGCCTACTGCAGTGATTCCTTGGCCCTCTGCTCCTTCAACTGTAAACTTCCAAGATGCGTGTTCTCTTTGTTGGTGACATTGTCGGTTCGCCGGGGCGGCAGATTGTTCGCGACCGGCTTGCCGACATTGTCGCCCAGAAAAAAATAGATCTGGTCATCGCCAACGGGGAAAACTCCGCCTCCGGCTTCGGCATCACCCCGCGCCTGGCGGATGAATTTCTCCACGACGGCGTGGATGTGCTCACCGGCGGCAATCACAGCTGGGACCGCCGCGAGATTCTCGAGTACCTCCCGCATGAGCCGCGGCTGCTGCGTCCCGCGAATTTTCCCGATGGCAGCCCGGGCAGCGGACTGTACGTGGGCACGGCAAAAAACGGCGTCAAGTACGCGGTGCTCAATCTTCAGGGCCGTACTTTTCTAACGGCCATAGATGATCCTTTCCGCAAAGCCAATAGCGAGCTTGCGCGACTCCCGCCGGATGTGGATTTTGTTTTCGTGGACATGCACGCCGAAACCACCAGCGAAAAAATCGCCATGGGGTGGTATCTCGACGGACGCGCCAGCGCGGTGGTAGGAACACATACGCACGTGGCTACCGCGGATGAGCACGTGCTGCCACAAGGCACCGCGTATATAACGGACGTGGGCATGACTGGGCCGCACGGCGGGGTGATTGGGATGGATCGCCAGGGCATCATC
Source organism: Candidatus Acidiferrales bacterium (assembly GCA_038227545.1). Classification (GTDB taxonomy): domain Bacteria; phylum Acidobacteriota; class Terriglobia; order Acidiferrales; family UBA7541; genus Acidiferrum. The sequence continues at coordinate 500 of JBBRPU010000179.1, read as the reverse complement.
AAAAAATTTCTCGACGGCCTGCCCGCGCGCTTTGAAGTCGCCGAAGGCGATGTACAGATGAACACGGTGCTCATCGAAACCGACGACGAGGCGCAGCGCAATTCTGCCGGACGGTTACGCGCGCGCTCCATCGAGCGCTTGCGTTTCTGCATTGACTCCTAGCCGATTGGGCGAGCTGACGGGCAACCCGGCCGCGCCGTAGCTACTCTGAGCATTCAGGAAATCCACTTATGAAAATATTTTTGAAATTTGCCGCGGTGTTGTGTCTGCTGGCAGCGGGGGCCGGCGGCGCTTATGCGCAATATGAGGGCGAGCTCACCGCGAAACGCCGCGTCTTTACGGACGCCGGCAACGGCGTGCGAGTTGTGAAGAGCGCAGGCGAGCGCACAAGCATTCTCAGCTCTCAGGGCTTGCAGGTGTTTGACGCGCGGGAACATAAGCTGCTGACTATCGGCGCGGCCGGGGCCAGATCTTTCTTGCCAGAAAACTTTGATGTGGAT
>JBBRPU010000178.1:0-7032 GCA_038227545.1 Candidatus Acidiferrales bacterium | reverse complement strand
CGTTGAATGGCGACGCGAAATACGAAAAGTCCATTGATGAGTTGATGGACGCGGTGGACAAGAACGTGCCGCAACCGGTGCGTGACATTGATAAGCCGTTCGCCATGCCCATTGAAGATATTTTCAGCATTTCCGGCCGTGGCACGGTGGTTACCGGGCGAGTGGAACGCGGCAAAGTAAAAGTTGGCGAAGAAATCGAGATCGTAGGTTTCCGCCCCACGCAGAAGAAGATCGTTACCGGCGTGGAAATGTTCCGCAAGCTTCTGGACGAAGGCCTGGCGGGCGACAACGTAGGGTTGTTGCTGCGTGGCACGGAAAAAGAAGATGTGGAGCGCGGGCAGGTGGTTTGCAAGCCGGGCTCGATTACGCCGCACACGAAGTTCAAAGCGGAAGCGTACGTATTGACGAAGGAAGAAGGCGGGCGGCACACCCCGTTTTTCACCGGCTACCGGCCGCAGTTTTATTTCCGCACCACAGACGTGACCGGAGACGTGAAGTTGCCTACCGGAGTGGAGATGGTGATGCCGGGCGATAACGTGAGCTGCGAAGTGACCTTGATTACCCCGGTAGCTCTCGAAAAGGGTTTGCGCTTCGCGATTCGCGAAGGCGGCCACACCGTGGGCGCAGGAGCAGTGACGGAGATTATTGAATAACTTATGAGACAAGGCGACAAAATCCGTATACGCCTAAAGGCGTACGACCACAGAATTCTGGACCAGTCCACGAAAGAGATTGTGGATACCGCGAAGCGTACCGGCGCAGATGTAGCCGGGCCGATTCCTTTGCCCACCACCATTAATCGCTGGACGGTGCTGCGTTCCCCGCACGTGGATAAGAAATCCCGTGAACAATTTGAAATGCGTACGCACAAGCGGCTGATAGATATTCTAGAGCCCACCCCGGATACGGTGGATGCGCTCATGAAGCTGGATCTGCCGCCGGGCGTGGACGTGGAAATCAAGGCGTTCGGACATACCGCGAAGTAACGGTTCGCATTTTCGGAGGCGGGAGCTTCAGCACCCGCGGTGAGATGTTGGGAAAAACGGGGCGTTAGCCCTATGAACAGTTTTTAACTTTTTGAGAGCAAAAGAGAGAGAAGGCATGGCAGTCAACGGGATTATCGGAATCAAACTGGGAATGACGCAAGTCTTCCAGGACGACGGCACGCTGGTGGGTTGCACCGTGCTGCAAGCTGGTCCATGTGTGGTCGTGCAGCGACGCACGACCGCGAACGATGGCTACGAAGCCGCACAACTGGGCCTGGTGGAATTCGTCAAGCCGCAGCGCGTCAACAAAGCGATGACCGGGCATTTCAAAAAAGCCGGGGCCGCGCCAATGAAGGTGCTGCAGGAAGTTCGCCTGGACGAATCGAAAGATGAAACCAAGGTTGGCGACCGCGTGCTGGTGGAAAACTTCAAAGCCGGCGAACTGGTGGACGTGCGCGGAGTAAGCAAGGGCAAAGGTTTTGCCGGTGGCGTGAAGCGCTGGCACTACGCGGGCGGCGATGCCACGCACGGATCCATGTTTCACCGCGCTCCGGGCGGCATTGGCGGCAGTTCGTTTCCGTCGCGCGTGTGGAAGAACCAGCATTTTCCGGGTCACATGGGCCATGCGCGGGTGACTGCCAAGAATCTGAAAGTGGTGAAGGTGGATAGCGACGAAAATCTTTTGCTGGTGAAGGGTTCGGTTCCCGGCCCCAGTGGTACCTACATTTTTATCCGTAAAGTTCGCAAAGCGAAGTAAGCGCCAAAGCTCAGTAATAAGGAAAAGAAATTATGCCGGTGGTTGACGTAGTCAATTTAAAGGGCACCAAGGTGGGGCAGCTCGATCTCCTGGACGCGGTATTTGGCGTCAAGGTGAACAAGCACCTGTTGCATGAAGCTTCGCGCTGGTATCTGCGCGGTTTGCGACGGGGCACGCACAAGACCAAAGACAAGAGCGAAGTCAGCGGGGCGGGCCGCAAGCTTTGGAAGCAGAAGGGCACCGGCCGGGCGCGCGTCGGCTCGATTCGCTCGCCACTCTGGCGCCATGGCGGCACGGTTCACGGACCGCGCCCCCGCGATTACAGCTATGCGTTGCCGAAGAAAATGCTGCTGGGCGCGTTGCGCTCGGCGCTGTCCGCAAAATTGACGGAACAACGGCTGACGGTTGTGGAAGATTGGGAACTCGAGAATCACAAGACCAAAGCGTTCCTGGGAGTGCTGGGCAAATTGCATCACAAGAAGTCCGCGCTCATCGTAGCGCATGGCGACAACAGCAATCTGGAGCGCGCCAGCCGCAATATTGCAGGCGTCACGTTGGTAGCTCCGAACGGGTTGCAGCCTTATGACTTGCTGAAGCACGACTTGCTGGTGCTTTCAAAGGATGCGGTAACGCGTTTGAGCCATTCGCTGGATCCGGAAAAGACTCCGGCGGTTGCGCCCGACGTGGAATCCATCGCGCCAGCTCCTAAGGCGGAAAAGAAAGCAGCCAAGCCGGCAGCGGTTAAGAAGTCGAAGGCCGCGGCGAAGAAGCCCGCAAAAGCTGCTGGCAAAAAGGGTAAGGAATAAATATGTCTACGCCGCACTACCATATTATTCGTCGCCCGATCATCACGGAAAAAGGTCTGGGCGTAAAAGAGACGCAACACACCGTGGTTTTTGAAGTTTCCTCGAAGGCCACCAAGACGCAGATCAAGGAAGCGGTGCAGCAGATTTTCAGCGTAAAGGTAGTAGCGGTTCGCACTGCGCACTTTTACGGCAAGATGCGCCGCCGCGGGCAGAGCGAAGGGTATCGCCGCGATTGGAAAAAAGCGTACGTGAAACTGGCCGCCGGCGAAAAGATGATCGAGTACGCGGAGAATTTGTAGTCGAAAAGAATTGGAAATAACGGGCCAGCTGAGCAGTGAGTTGCGAAACGAAAAAAGGTAAGAGGCAGCGATGGGACTGAAAAGTTTTAATCCATATACGGCGTCGCGACGGTTCATGACCGTGGTCGACAAGAGCCACATCACCAAGCAGGAGCCGGAGAAGGCGCTGCTGGAACCAAAAAAACGCACCGGCGGCCGCAACAACCACGGCGAAATCGTGGTTTGGCATCAGGGCGGCGGACACAAGCAGCAATATCGCAAAGTGGATTTTCGACGCGACAAGGTGGGCGTGCCTGCCAAGGTCGCGGCCATTGAATACGATCCGAACCGCAGCTCAAATCTGGCGTTGCTGCATTACGCCGATGGCGAGAAGCGCTACATCATTCATCCGGTGGGCCTGGAAGTTGGCGCCACGGTTTCGACCGGTGAAGGCGCGGACATTCTTCCGGGCAATGCGCTGCAGTTCAAGCATATTCCGCCAGGCACGATGGTGCACAACCTGGAGCTGTATCCGGGACGCGGCGGGCAAGTGGTGCGCTCGGCCGGCGGCTCGGCACAGTTGCTGAGTAAAGAAGGCGATCTCGCGCTGGTGAAGCTGCCTTCCGGCGAAGTTCGCAAGTTTTCGGTAGAGTGCATGGCCACGGTGGGACAGGTGGGCAACCTCGATCACGAAAACGAAACGTTTGGCAAGGCGGGAAGAACGCGGTGGCGCGGTGTGCGTCCCACGGTTCGCGGAGTCGCTATGAACCCGGTGGATCACCCGCACGGAGGTGGTGAAGGCCGCGTAAAGGGCAATCACCCGCAAACGCCGTGGGCTTTCCCGACGTTGGGTAAGAAGACCCGCAACAACAAGCGCACCGACAGAAACATTGTGGAGCGCCGGAAGTAACAGAAAGAACTAGCGGGAAGAAGTAACAGAAGAGTTTGCGGCAGTCAGCAAAGTTTCTGAGGGAGAATCCGGGCAGCTTCAAAAGGGCAGCCTGGGAGAGCAGAAGTGATGCGAGCAACCAGGACAGCACGTTCGTCGAGGTCCAGCAGGTCAAACGGCAGGGCGGCAGTGGCGCGGCGCGCGCGGGCTCAAGCAGCAGCCAAGCGCTCGCGACCGAAGCGCGCGGTAAAGAAGCACACCGCGAAAGTTTCAGCCAAGCCGTTGCGCGCAAATCTGAAGCCGGTAAAGGCTGTGGTCGTTCCGCCGGAGCCGGTGCTGTACAAGTTGTGCAAGCCGGGCTGGGGCGTGATTGTGGAACGCATTCCGAACGCGCAAGGCACGCGGTTTGTCTGCCCGTTCTGCCCGCGATCGCATCGTGTTCCGGGACCGGTGCGGGGATTCAAGAAAATGCGGCGAGCTCAGTGGAGCCGCTTGCGTCGAGTGGAGGAATAGGGGATCGATGGGACGCTCACTTAAGAAGGGCCCGTTTGTAGACGGCCATTTGCGCGAAAAGGTCGAAGGACTGAACACGCGCAATGAGAAAAAAGTTATCAAGACGTGGTCGCGGCGCTCCACGATCGTGCCGGACATGATTGGCCACACCATCGCCGTTCACAACGGAAAGAAATTCATTCCCGTGTATGTGACGGAACAGATGATCGGGCACAAGCTGGGGGAATTTTCTCCCACGCGCACGTTTAAGGGTCACGGCGTGAAAGCGGCAATGGAACGCGCGGCGGGACCAGCGGCACCGGGAGGCGCAGGCGCAGCTGCACCGGCGCCGAGGAGTTAAGACATGGCTGATTTGCAACAGACGCAGGCAAGTATTGAAGCGCACGCGCTGGCCAAGCATGTGCGGATGTCGCCGCAAAAGGCGCGGCTGGTAATGGATTTGATTCGCGGGCAAAAAGCGCAAGACGCGCTGCATACTTTGCGCTTCACGCAAAAGCGCTCCGCGAAGCACATTGAGAAAGTTTTGCGCAGCGCGATCGCCAATGCCGAGCGTAAAGCGGAAGACGCGGGCGCGCCGCTGGATGTGGATGAATTGTATGTGAACACCTGTTACGTGAACGAAGGCACGCGCTGGAAGCGTTTGCGTCCCGCGCCGATGGGCCGCGCGTTTCGCTACCAGAAGCGCACCGCACATTTGTGGGTGGGCGTGGCGGAACATCACGTGGCCGCGGCCGAACGTGTCGCCGCGATTGAAGCGGAAACCGAATCGCAAAAAGGCGTGCGCGGAACCGCGCGCCGGGTTCGCAAAGCTTTGACCGGCAAGCAAGGCGCGCGTCCGAAAAAGGGCAAGAAGTAACTTGGAAAATTTCTCGATCGCACGAGTTTCTGGACGAAGAGGATAAGCATGGGACAGAAGACACACCCGTACGGATTTCGATTGGGCTACAACAAACCGTGGAAGTCCCGCTGGTACGCGGACCGCGACTACGCGGAACTGCTGCACGAAGACGTGCGGCTGCGCACGGAGCTCAAGGAAAAGCTGAAGAGCGCCGGGATCAGCTCCATTGATATCGAGCGCGCCGCGAACAAGCTGGTAGTACGCATCTACACCGCGCGGCCGGGCATCATCATCGGACGCAAGGGCGCGGAAATTGACAAGCTCAAGCAGGACGTGCAGAAGCGCACCAAGCGGGAAGTGCACATTGACATTCAGGAAGTGCACCGCCCGGAACTGGACGCGCAACTGGTGGCGGAATCCATCGCGTTGCAGCTCGAAAAGCGCGTGGCCTTTCGCCGCGCGATGCGTAAAGCGGTGGACTCGGCGCTACGTTTCGGCTGCAAGGGCATCAAGGTCCGCGTGGCCGGGCGTTTGAACGGCGCGGAAATCGCGCGCAAGGAATGGTATCTGCAGGGGCGCTTGCCGCTGCAAACGCTGCGCGCGGATATTGATTTCGGCATGGCCCGCGCGAATACCACCTACGGCGTGATTGGCGTGAAGTGCTGGGTTTATCAGGGTGAAAATGTTCCAAAGCGCGCTTCGAAGATTCAGAAAGAGCGCGAGACGATTGCGGCAGCGTAATTTCGCCGCAGCCTAAAGCGGTTGGCGAGTTAAACGAGATCAGGGAAGCGAGAACACAGCGATGTTGATGCCCAAGAAGGTGAAGTACAGAAAGCAAATGCGCGGCCGGCGCACCGGAAAAGCCTGGCGCGGCAGCGATCTGGCTTTTGGCGAATACGGTTTGAAGGCGCTGGAATGCGCATGGATTACCGACCGCCAGATTGAGGCTTCACGCGTGGCCATTTCGCGCTTCATCAAGCGCGGCGGAAAACTGTGGATCAGGATTTTTCCGGACAAGCCCTTCACCAAGAAGCCTGCAGAAACCCGCATGGGCAAGGGCAAAGGCGCTCCGGAGAAGTGGGTGGCGGTGGTGAAGCCGGGCCGCATCATGTTTGAAATGGCGGGCGTGGATGAAACCACCGCGAAAGAAGCGATGACGCTGGCGGCGCACAAGTTGCCGATTCCCACGAAGTTCGTTACGCGCGCTGGAGGCATGTAATATGCCGAAGCGCATTGACAAGATTCGCGAATCAAGTGGTGATGAGCTGCGACTGCAGGAACGGGAATTGACGGAACAGATTTTCCGGCTGCGCTTTCAACTTTCCACCGGACAAGCGGAAGCGCTGAAGCGTTTGCGCGATTCGCGCAAAGATCTGGCGCGGGTGAAGACGCACTTGCGCGCGCAGGAATTGAATGCCAGCGGCGCACACATCGCCACGCAAAAAATCGAGAAGCCGGAAGATGCGGCTAAAAAAACTGCGGCTCCCAAGAAGAAAACCGCGCATCGCCAGAAACCGAAGCACGTTAAGGGCAAGAACAAGAAGACGAAGAAGGCAGGGAAAGCGTAATGACCACTGAAACAAAAGCCGCTCCGGCGGCCGAACACGATCAGCGCGGCGAACGGACCGTGCTTACCGGCAAAGTAACCAGCGCCAAGATGGAAAAAACCATCGTGGTGGAAGTGCAGCGGCTGGTGCAGCATCCCAAATACCGCCGCGTGGTGCGTATTTCGAAAAAGTTTTATGCCCATGATGAGACTCGCCAGGCCAAGACCGGCGACACCGTGCGCATCGTGGCTTCGCGACCTTTGTCGAAGCTGAAGCGCTGGCGGCTGAAAGAAATTCTGACGCGCAACACCTCGGCGGACCTGACGCGTGGAGCGGCCCAAAGAGCATCATGATGCGAACCTGGCTGACGGTGGCCGACAATTCCGGCGCTCGAAAGCTGATGTGTATTTTGCCCTTG
>JBBRPU010000177.1:0-7037 GCA_038227545.1 Candidatus Acidiferrales bacterium | reverse complement strand
TCTTCGGACAGGATGTGGCGGTGAACGCCGAGATCATCCAGATGAGCCAACTTTCGGCGCACGCGGGAAAAAGTGAACTGCTCCGCTGGCTGGGAGGCATGGCTACGCCTCCGAAGCAAACTTTCCTGACGCATGGCGAACCGGTAGCCGCACGTGCGCTGCAGCAAAGCATTGCGGAGAAGCTTTCCTGGAATGGTGCGGTGGCGCGGTATCTGGACACCATCACCATCTAGTGGATCGCGCCGACGGTGGCTTTATTTTGCGCCGGGGCATTTATTTTTTGCAAAAAGCGGAACAACTGAGGGGGTCACTTCGTCTATACAGCAAGACCACTCGCGGGGTAGGGGGCTAACACCACAGGGCAACCGACCGTAAGCCTCCTACCCTTTAAATTCTGCCGATGTTGCCACCAATTTATTCCGGAGTGATACCTAATTTAGGGAATCCATCAGGAAACGTAAAGGAATCGGAGTTGGTGCATGTAGTCACCGCACCGACGGCGAGCTATGCCTGTGCGCGATGGGTGGCCAGATGCTGAGGTAGGTGAGCGAGGCGCTCTTCGGCGGCGGCCAGGGTGGATTCCTTTTTGCAGAAGGTAAAACGGACTTGCGAGGCACCGTCGGCGGGATTGCCGTAGAAACTCGAGCCGGGCACGACCGCAACGCCAACCTTTTCGACCAGGAATCTAGCGAACGCGACGTCGTTGGTCATTTTTCCGAGCGTAGCGCCCGCACTGAAATTGAAACCCGAGATGTCCGTCATGATGTAGTAGGCGCCGCGCGGTTTGAAGACGGTGAATCCCGCTTGCGTCAAAATTTTCAGCAGGCGGGCGCGCTTCTCGGAATAGCTTGCGGCCAGATTCTGATAGTAAGACTCCGGTGACTTGAGGGCCATGGCGCCAGCTTGCTGCAACGGAGCGGCGGCGCCGACGGTCAGGAAATCGTGAACTTTGCGGATGGCGGCGGTGGGCTCCGGTGGAGCAATGGCCCAGCCCACGCGCCATCCGGTCACGCTGTAGGTTTTTGACATGCCATTGATGACGATGGTGCGTTCACGCATGCCGTCGATTTGCGCCATGGAGATATGTTCCGCGCCGTCGTACAAAATGTGCTCGTAGATTTCATCGGTGATGCAGAAAGTATTCCAGCGCACGCAAAGGTCGCGAATGAATTCCAGCTCCGCGCGAGTGAAAACTTTTCCGGTGGGATTGTTGGGAGTGTTCAGGATGATGGCCTTGGTTCGCGGTCCGAACGCCGCAGTCAGTTCCCTTTCGTCGTAGGACCAATCTGGCGTACACAATTTTACGAAGCGTGGGGTGGCGCCGCTCAGGATGGCGTCGGGCCCATAATTTTCGTAGTAGGGCTCGAAGACGACAATTTCATCGCCGGGATTGATGATGGCCATCATGGCGGACATCATGGCTTCGGTAGAGCCGCAGCAGATGGTGATTTCGCGCTCGGGATCCACGCGGATACCCTGGGTGCGTTCGAATTTTTCCACGATGGCGTCGCGCAGCGCCTTCGCGCCCCAGGTGATGGCGTACTGATTGATATCGTCGGCGATGGCCTGACGGGCAGCTTCCTTGATTGCCGCGGGCGCGGCGAAATCCGGAAAGCCCTGCGAAAGATTTACGGCCTGATGCTCGAGAGCCAGGCGGGTCATTTCGCGGATCACCGATTCGGTGAACTGCTCGGCCTTGGCGGAGAGCATGCGGCGCGCCAGTTCTCCAGACGTGTTGGTGGCAGACGTGGACGACTCCAGAATTTATTTCTTCAGTTGAGTTTGCCGGATTCCGCGCGTTCCAGAATTTTGGCGTGGCTCGAAGCTGCACTTACCGGCGGGACGACTTGCGTTCCGCCAGCGCCATAAATCATCCGGTAGACGGCGGCGTTGCGCAAGACGATTTGTACATATTCGCGAGTTTGCGTGAAAGGAATAGATTCGACGAGCTCGGGGATTTCTTCGTAATTGCGCTCGGACTTCCATAACGCGATGCGATCTTCGCCGGCGTTGTAGGCAGCGGCGGCATATTCCGGCGCGCCGGTGAGCTTCACCAAATTCGCGATGTACAGCATGCCCAGTTGCAGATTGTAATTCGCGTCGTACAGGAGCTGTTTGTTGTAGCGGACTTTCAGTTGCTTGGCGAGAATTTTGCCGGTCTTCGGCAATACCTGCATCAAGCCGATGGCGTTGGCGTAGGAAACGATGTCGGCCTGAAAAGTAGATTCCTGGCGAATCAAGCCGGCGGCAAACATGGGGTCGAAGTTGTTGCGCGCAGCTTCCCGGCGCAACGCGGTTTCGTACGGTAGTGGGTACAAGGTCTTCCACACGGCCGTCGGAACATCGGATATTTTGCGGGATTCGAAACTTGGAACGATGATGCGGCCGTAGGCCATGCCGGCGGCGAAATGTCCCTGATCAAAAGCGGCCTGGGCGGCTTCCAGCAGGAAACGCGGGGAGGAAGTGGCGAAATAGGCGTTTTTCAGCTCGAGTTCCGCAGAAGCGTCGAAGGCGATGATGCGCAGCGCCTGCGCCTTGGCCCAGCGATCAGCAGCAGCGGCCGGAACCGGTTCGTCAAAGGGACGCAGCGTGGGGGGATCTGGAATTTTTGCCAGGACATCGACGAGATCCGTCGTTCCGCGGCCCAGGTTCTGCAGGCGGTTGGCAGCAGCGTGAGCGAAATAGGTTTGTGGAAAGCGCTCGATGGCTTTTTCGTAAAAGGCGTGAGCGTGTCCAGGGTTGCCACCGCGCTCGGCGCTGCGTCCGAGCCAGTACAAACCGTCAACGGCGTTGGCGGAAACGGGATACCTGGCGAGAAACGTGGTGAGGCGCTGATCGGCGTCCGGTTGCTTGTTAAGGAAAGCGATCCAGGCGACGCGCCACTCGGCGTTGTACGCGTTCTTACCGTCGGGAAAGGCGTCCACCAGGCGCTGGTAGAAGCTGACGGCCTTGGCGCGATCGAGGAGCACCCAATAATAATTTCCGGAAGCCATCAGCGCTTCTTCGGTCCAGACGCTATGAGGGTATTTCTGCCCGATGGAGTCCAGCGTGGCGAACATCTCCGATTCTTTTTTTTCGGAGCGGTAGGCTTGCGAGAGGCCGAACAAGCGTTCCGCATCCACTTCAGGATCCGGGGTTGTCAACGAGGACAGAACTGTGGACGGGCCCTTGGGATGAAGTTTGGTTTGGGCTACGCGCAGCAGGGCGAGCTGGTGTTTGGGATGAGCAGGATCACGCAACGTGGCCGCGACCTTTTCAAATTCTCCGCGGGCGTCTTTCCATTTGTGAGCGTCGAAAATTATCTGCGCACGCTGCAACTGCATTTCCAGCGTGGGGGCGGCATATTCGGAACCGAGCTCATGGGCAATCTGCGGTAGCGACGTCCCCGCGGCTTTGGCTTCATCGGACAGCGGATATTTGTAGTAGAGCGTCTGATAATCTTTGGCGGCGCGCGTAAGTTGACGCGCTGCTTTGTACGCCTGCGCGCGCTCCAGCAAAAGAGCCGGGCGTGTATTGGTGGGGCCGTAGGCGTTGAGCGCTTCGATAGCCTCTTTGGCGTGGCCGGTGTCCAGCGCCGTGGGAGCATAGGCTTCGAGGAATTGCTCGCGCATGGCGCTCGAAGGGTAGTCTTGCTGGAAAGTCTGCATGTCGGCGAAAGCGCCGGGCAAGTTTTTCTGCGAACGCCTGGTTTGCGCGGTCCAGAACAAAACATATTCGCGAAGCAAAGTGTCGTTGTTGGCTTTCGTGAACCAGCTCATCGCTTGCGGCAGACGGTTCTTGGTGTAGTCCTCGTAGCCGAGCGCGAGAGCGGCGCGTGCTCCCCAGACGTTGGCGGCGTTTTTCGTGGCAAAGGCGGAAAGCTTGTCATAGGCGCCGGGCGTAGCGGTGTGCAAACCGCGAGCCAGCGATCCGAGTTGCGTTTGTGCGGCGGAGTCTCCCGGAGTGGGCGAGGTAATTTCAGGCGCGGACGTTGAAAGCTTGCAATCGGCAGTGTTGCAGGGAGCGGCCTTGCGCTTTTTCGATTTTTTCTTAGCGGGAATCCGCGAGCGAGCTTGCGGTGGTTGCGGCTGCGCGAACAAGAAGCTGGCATCACCGAAAATCAGAACAAAGCTCAGGCAAAACGCAGCGGTTCGCGTGAAGAAATGAAATGGCAAATGGTGGTGGCGTAAGCGGGAATTCACGGACAGAAATTTTCGCGATCTAACGCTGGTTGGCGTGGAGGGCGTAAGGATATTCACCGAGAGCGTGGGCGTCGCCGTCGGCAAGGATTTCGACCATCCAGCGATAGAAATAGTCCACCGGGTGATCCATGATGGGACGGAAACGGCGATCGTATTCTCGATGAGCTTTTTCAATGTCGTCACGCAGTCTAACGCACAAGTCTTTCTTTTCGCGACCTAGTCGGACCTGCTCGGGGCGGAGCATTTTGATGTCCTGCATGGAAACTTTGGCAACGCGATTCGCGCGGCGGTGCAATTCCTGTTCTTCGGCGGACAAGCGGTGGACGTCGAACCCGGGCTCGGCGGCGACTTCGACGTCCTCAGGAAACGGACCGGGTTGTGGAAGGTCCAGCGGCTCGGGAGTCGTGAATGTTTCCGCGGATACATGCGGCGGAATTTCGGTTGATTGATGAGCGGCGGGATGCGGCTCAACAGCTGGCCCGGTTTTTGCGTGTTGTTCGACGACGGGCTGCGATGTAGCCAGGCTTACGGCCGTGGTGGTTTCGCGCAACATCGCTTCGCGCAGCTCAGCTTCACGCGCGGCCTCAACCGGAGGAGCTGATTCAGCGGTGACGGTGCCGGCCAGCCTGGTCATTTCGGCTTCCAGCGGGGAGCGGTGAGCGGGTTGTAACGTAACAGCTACGAATCGGGAAAGAACTTCGAGGGCGGCGGCAACCGACGCAGCTGTGGCTTGCGCGCGCAACATCGGCGGCAGCGCATTGGCCGGCTTGCTGCTGGCACAAGCGGCGACCACGTCATTGACGGCCTGATTGAGCTCGTCGGTGGTGCGCTGAATGCGCTCGAGGTTATCGCGGATGGCTCGCGATACCGCTTGTTCGATGACTGTAGGCTCTTGTGGCATGACTTTTGGAGCTTACCGGCGGAGCGCAACCGGCGAAATTGCCCCGTTTTGTGATTTTGGGAGTTAGCTGGGTGGGAGTCAATCGCCCGTGATTGCCGGTGTGCCTAATTGTTTCTTATGCAATACGCGCGAAGTTGGCCAATTCTGGAGGGCGATGTCCGCCACGCACCGCAGTTCAACGCGGGTGGCGCCGCCTGCCGCCTGCACGGACATGCCATGAATGATCGTAACAATGTAGCGCGCAAGGTTAGCGGGATTAGCGTCCTTCGGAAGATCTCCCTCTTTCCTGGCGCGAGTGAAGCGACTGCGTAAGGCTAACTCGCTGGCGGTACGGCGCGAAATCAGTTCCCTGCGCATAGAATCGGCGTTGTTTCCGCAGGTGAGAGCGCCATGGACGAGGAGACAGCCACGAGGGTTGCCGGGAGCAGTCAGGAGGTCGGCACCACCGCGCAGAAGCTTTTCGACTACTGCACGGCTGGTTGGCTCGTCGAGCGCGTGTAGTGCGTGGGAGCCTGGTCCCTGGGCATAGTGATCGAGTACCCTGAGAAACAGGGTTTCTTTATCGCCAAACGCGGCGTACAGGCTGGGGCGGTTGATGCGCATGGCAGTGGTCAGATCAGATAGCGAGGCTCCTGCATAGCCCTTACGCCAGAAGATCTGCAGCGCGCGGTCCAAAGCCTTAGCGGAATCGAACGACCGGGGACGCCCGGCGGGCCGGGATAGAGGCGCACGTTTCCTGGACTTCATAACAGCATTGTAACATTCGGAGGTCTTTATGTACCGACCGGTAAAAAACTAGGCGGAGAAGCATATACCCGATTGCAGCGCACATACATCTGTACTGGCAGATACAGAAGTAACATTGAGAAATCTGGAGGAACGATGGCACAGCGATTGGCGGGGAAAGTTGCGGTGGTTACAGGAGCATCCAAAGGCATCGGCGCTTCCATAGCGAAATATTTCGCGGCAGAAGGCGCATCGGTAGTGGTGAATTATTCGTCGAGCAAGGAAGGCGCCGACAAGGTAGTGAAAGAAATCACCGGCAAGGGCGGCAAAGCCTTGGCAGTGCAGGCGAACGTTGCCAAACAAAAAGACATCGAGAGACTCTTGGCGGAAACGAAAAAGGCTTACGGAAAGCTGGATATTCTGGTCAACAATGCCGGGGTGTATGAATTCCTGCCGCTGGAAAATGTTACCGACGAGCACTTCCACCGGCTTTATGACCTCAACGTGCTGGGCTTGCTGCTGACTTCCAAGGAAGCGGCTAAACATTTTGGAACAGACGGCGGCAGCATCGTGAACATCAGTTCGGTCGCGGCAATTATTTCTCCTCCGAGCGCTTCGGTGTACGCTTCGACGAAGGCGGCGGTGGACAGCATAACGCGCTCGCTGGCTAAAGAGTTTGGTCCCCGCAAAATTCGCGTGAACTCAATCAATCCGGGTCTGGTTATCACCGAGGGAGTTGAGTCCGTGGGCTTTGATGAGGGCGATTTCCGCAAACAATTTGAAGCACAGTCGCCGCTGGGGCGAGCGGGTCAGCCGGAAGACATCGCTCCGGCGGCGGTTTTTCTGGCGTCCGAAGAGTCTTCGTGGATCACAGGCGAGACTCTGGTTATCGCGGGCGGGGTGCGGTAAAAAAGCAGCGTCAGGTTGAATGTCGTTTGTGGCGGCCCGCTCAACGGCCGCCACTTTGTATTCCTACACCAGAGTTACACAGGGGGCCCATTTAAGCGGGGTCGTTTGGAGCGGGTGATATAATAGTGTGGTAGCGAGTCGTAACAATGTAGCGCAGTAACCTATGGGGGCGACACGGTTTCGACGGAAGCTGTCGCGATCCGAAGGCATGCCGGGGGCCACCTGCCCGTAATCTGGTGGAAACTAGAACTGCCAACAACAACTTGGCACTTGCTGCTTAATTAATTAAGCGCAACGTTTGCCCAAGCCTCGCCTGCGGG
>JBBRPU010000176.1:0-7089 GCA_038227545.1 Candidatus Acidiferrales bacterium | reverse complement strand
TCCGGGGCGACGCGAGATCGGTCACGGAGCGTTGGCGGAGCGCGCGCTGGTCAGCTTGCTGCCGGCGGAAGCGGATTTTCCGTACGCGATGCGCCTGGTGTCGGACATCCTGGAATCGAATGGATCGTCTTCCATGGCCACGGTGTGCGGCGGTTCGCTGGCCTTGATGGACGCGGGCGTGCCGATGAAGGCGCCCTGCGCTGGCATCGCCATGGGCCTGGTGGTTGGCGATGACAAGAAATATTCAATCCTGACGGATATTGCCGGAGCCGAAGATCACTACGGCGATATGGACTTCAAGGTGGCGGGCACGCGCGCGGGAATTACCGCGCTGCAGATGGACATCAAGGTTCTGGGCATTAGCATTGCGATGATGCGCGAAGCGCTGGCCCAGGCCAAGAAAGCCCGTTTGCAGATTCTGGACACCATGGAAAAGACGCTGAGCGAGGGCCGTACTCAGATTTCCACGTTCGCGCCGCGCTTGTTCAAGCTGAAGATTCCGCAGGACAAGATCCGCGACCTGATCGGGCCGGGCGGAAAGAAGATCAAGTCCATCATTGAGACCACCGGCGTCAAGATTGACGTGCTGGAAGACGGCACCGTGCACATCTTCTCGACCAGCGGCGCGGGTGGAGACGCGGCGTTGCAGATGGTGCGGGATATTACCGCCAGCGCGGAAATCGGCAAGACCTATCTCGGCAAAGTTGTGCGGCTCGCGGAGTTTGGCGCGTTCGTGGAACTCTTCCCGGGCACCGACGGCTTGCTGCACATCAGCGAAATTTCCGAGCATCGTATCCGCGACGTTCGTGATGAACTGAAACTGGGCGACCAGGTGCTGGTCAAAGTGCTTTCCATCGAAGGCAACAAGGTGCGCTTGTCACGTAAGGCGTTGATCAAGGAAGCTCGCGACAAGCAGCAGAAGGCTGCGGGAGCGGGAGCCACCTCGACGACAACCACGACGGAAGAGAACAGCACCGAGGCGGACACCAACATTTCGGAGTAAGTACAAAACCAATGCAGCAAAAAGGACCGGCGATTTTCGCCGGTCCTATTTTTTGGTGCCCCTAAATCGAGAAAAGATTAGTTCTGCGAGCAGCCTTGCGGGCAGTGGACCGCGTCGAGCGCGCCCCACAGGGCGTTAAGCGCGTCGTCCGTCGTGGCGACGATGCCGTCATCTCCGCCGTTGGAGTGTTGTTCGAGCCAATTGCGCCAAGCCGCGCGATGGGCCTTGTCAGCCTCTTCGTGAACCGTAAAATACGCCAGCGCTTCCGGCTGCGTGATGCCGTAAAAACTCTTCAGGCCCGCAATTTTGGTCGAAGCGATTTCGGGGACCTGCGATTCGTAGGCGTACAGCGCGGCGACCGCTTCGTTTACGGGGCGGTCAGCACAGATTTCGCGGAAAGTTTGCACCACCGCCTGCGTGCCGGGCAAAGCCGGGCAGCAGGTGATGTCGTCTTCGGGTACGCCCAGCGCCACCGCGAAATCACGCCAAAGCTGCGGATGCGAGCCGTTGGGATTTTCTTCTTCGGCCAGGTTTTCTTCCACGATCTTGCGAAGGTCGCCATCGGTGCGCGCCGCCAGCACGCGCAGATGAGCGGGGAAAGCCTCGACGTGGCGGTAATACTGGGATGCGTACAGCTGCAGTGCTTTGCGGGAAAGTTTGCCGGCTTGCCAATCCTGGTAAAACGGATGCTTCAAAAGATTTTTTTCCGCGATAGCGGCGTCCAGGCGGGGAAGCAATTCACTGTTCGACATTTCAAATCCTCCCAGGCAAAGCGGCGCGCGAAGGCCGCCATTTAAAACGTGCCGCATTGTAGCAAAGTTCCGGCCAGATTGCGCTAGGGCGAAGGGCCTAGCGGCTTATTGCAGGCGCGCAACTTGCAAGCAAGGATTACCGGCCTAAGCCATGCTGGCAGATGGCTTACTGGCGTTTGCGTTGCGGGGCGCGCCGGGAATCAATTCCGAACCTTCGAGATCTTCCTCCGGGACGGCGGAAGATCGGCGCAAAAGGGTGATCGAAAACACCAGGACGAGAATAAGCACGCCCAGCAAGCCCAGTTCAATCATAGAAGCGTGGAAGACGCTGGCGCCGTCCACTGACCACTTACCCTCCTTGGTCAGGGTAGCGGCTTCCAATGTAATCACGAGAATGCGCCGGATCGAGGCGATAAGGCCCACCACCAGGAACGGCTCGGTCACTAACGTGTGCGACCGGATCGAGATGCGCACGGTGTGCAGGATTTCCACCAGCATCAAAACGATCAAAAGCTGATCTAGGACTCGCAGGACCACCAGTGAGTCGGTAATGATCATCCACTGATGCCAGGTGTCCCACAATAATTTTCCAGAGCGCGCGATAGCCACCAGCGCGGTGAGGGAAATCAGGAAGGCAAGAATCGTGAGGATGCCGACCTCGACGGTCGCCAGGTAGTCGCCAGAATGTTTGCGCAGCTTCTCGTCGGGCATGGGACGCCGATAATATCAGCGGCGGCGCGGTCTCACAAGGACGCGTCGTGCCGTAACAAAATTGTGCTTCGTGCGTCAGAATAAACAAGGGTAGTATCAAGCCCTCCGGACGAACTTCATGGCACAGGCTGCTGCTGCAAAACGTACCCGCATAGAGTCGATCGACGTGGTTCGCGGCGCCATCATGATCATCATGGCGCTCGATCACGTGCGCGATTACTTCTCGAATCCCGGCTTTGAGCCCACCGACTTGTCACAAACCAGCGTGCTGCTGTTCTTCACCCGGTGGATCACGCACTTCTGCGCGCCGGTATTCTTTCTGCTCACCGGCACGGGCGCGTACCTATCGCTGAAGAAGCAATCGCAACAGCAATTGTCGTGGTTTCTTTTCACCCGTGGTGTGTGGCTGATCTTTCTGGAGCTGACTCCTTACCGCTGCCTGGGTTGGCAATTCAACTTTGACTATCACCTGACCATGCTGATTGTGCTGTGGGCGTTAGGCTGGTCCATGATCGTGCTTTCCGCTTTGAGCTATCTACCAGCGCCATGGGTAACCACGTTCGGTGTGGTGATGATCGCGGGACACAACCTCCTGGACGGGGTCCAGTCCAACCATCCGCTGTGGTCCATCCTGCATTCACCCAACGTGGTATGGCAGGACGGGCAGCATATGATTATGGCGTTGTACCCGCTCATCCCGTGGGTAGGCGTCACCGCAGCAGGTTATGGACTCGGGCAAATTTACAGCTGGGAAGCTGATCGCCGCCAGGCGTTTTTATTGCGCCTCGGGCTAGGGCTTACCGCCGCCTTTGTCGTAATTCGGGCCATCAACGGTTACGGCGACCCGCTGCACTGGTCGGTGCAAAAGTCCGCGGCGTTCACCCTGCTTTCGTTTTTGAATACGCTGAAATATCCGCCATCGCTGCTTTATTTACTGATGACGCTGGGTCCCGCGATGATTTTCCTGTGGTCGGTGGACGGAGGAACACCGCGCTGGCTGCGGCCTGCGCTGACGGTCGGCAAAGTGCCGATGTTTTATTATGTCCTGCACGTACCCCTGATTCACATCATCGCAGTGCTGGTGTGCTACGCGCATTATGGACAGGCGCACTGGATGTTTGAGTCCAACAATCTCGATCAGTTTCCGGTGACCAGGCCGCCCGGTTGGGGATATGCGCTACCGATCGTGTACCTGATCTGGGCGTTTGTTGTAGCGTCGCTATATCCGCTGTGCAAATGGTATGCGGGCCTGAAGCAGCGGAGTGGCAATCCTTGGCTCAGCTATCTCTGAGTGCCACGTGATAGTTCTCCAGGAATTCTTAAACCTGGATTTCATTCCTTGCCGTGCAAACGTTCAATCTGCGCGCCGACGCCTTGGAGTTTCTCGACGATGTGTTCGTAGCCGCGGTCAATGTGATAGACGCGTTCGATGAGGGTTTCTCCGTTTGCGACGAGGCCAGCCAGCACGAGTGAAGCGCTGGCGCGCAAATCGCTGGCGATGACCGTCGTGCCCGTTAGTGGAGAAACGCCGCGGACCACTGCGCGGCGGCCATCTACGGAAATGTTCGCGCCCATGCGCAGCATCTCGCTGGCGTGCATGTAGCGATTTTCAAAAATTGTTTCCGTGATGATCGAGGCGCCTTCGGACTGGGTGGCCAGCGCCATGTATTGCGCCTGCATGTCGGTGGCGAAGCCGGGATATTCCTCGGTGGTGACGTCGGAGGCCACCAGCTTTTTCGCTCCGCGAACGCGCAAGGTCGTGTTGTCGATGGTCTCAATGCGCACGCCAGCCTGCTCGAGCTTAGCGATGGTGGAAGCAAGATAGTCTGGCGCGCAATTCGTAATTGTCAAATCCCCGTCGGTGATCGCCCCGGCGACGAGAAAAGTGCCGGCCTCAATGCGGTCGGGAATCACCGTGTGCTCCGTCCCGTGGAGTTTTTCCACACCCCTGATGCGCAGCGTGGAGGTGCAATCGCCTTCGATTTGCGCGCCCATCTTGCGCAGCATCTCGACCAGGTCGGTGACTTCCGGTTCGCGCGCAGCATTGTTGAGAATGGTTTCGCCTTCAGCCAGCGTGGCCGCCATCAGAATATTTTCTGTCCCGGTCACGGTGATTTTTTCGAAGGTGATGCTGGCACCTTTAAGCCGGCCGTGATGCGGGACTTTGGCTTCGATGTATCCGTGGGAGGTGGTAATCTCCGCGCCCATTTTTTCCAGCGCGCTGAGGTGTAGGTCCACGGGACGCGCACCGATAGCGCAGCCACCCGGCAGCGAGACGCGCGCCACCCCGACGCGGGCGATGAGCGGACCAAGCGTGAGGATCGAAGCGCGCATGGTCTTGACCAGGTCGTACGGTGCTTCCGCGTGATTCAGCGTGGGAGCACAAATGGTGTAGTCGCTGGCCGGGAACTCGGTGGTAGATACCGTCGCGGACATGAACGCCAGCAGCTTGCTCATGGTAATAAGGTCGCGGACCTTGGGAATGTTGTGCAACGTTACCGGTTCAGCGGTGAGCAACGCCGCGGCCATTACCGGTAGCGCGGAGTTCTTTGCTCCGCTGATGGCTACTGTTCCGTGGAGCGGTTTGCCGCCCTTGATTAGAAATCTATCCATGAAAAATCTTCAGTAACACTCGCTACTCATCCAGCGAAGCACGCAGGTTTCCTTTTGCATGGCGCAACTTTTTTGCGGCCTCTGTGGCGGTCAATTGCAATTTCAACATGACCAACGCCACGCGCAGATTGTGGCAGGACTGACCCAAAGCGTGTTCGGCGGCCAACAAAGTTTCTCCGGAAGCATCGGCGAGGATACGCACCATGCGCTGGGAAACCTTGCGATTCGACGCTTTCACGTCAATCATCAGGTTTTCATAAACGTGTCCGAGGCGTGCCATCGCTGCTGTAGTGAGCATGTTCAGTACCATTTTTTGCGAGGTGCCGGATTTGAGGCGTGTCGAGCCGGTGAGGATTTCCGGACCGACGTCGGTGGCGATAAGAATGTCGGCGAGGCGCGCCACTGGCGTGTGACGATTCACCGTGATTGCGATAGTGGCTGCGCCCACTTTGGACGCGAAGCGTAGAGCGCCCAGCACGTAAGGCGTCGTGCCGCTGGCGCAGATGCCGGCGACTATATCGCGCTTGGTCAGTTTTATAACGCGCAAATCGCGCACGGCGTTTGCCGGCGAATCCTCGGCGCCTTCCACCGCGCCCGTTACCGCTTTGCTTCCACCAGCAATCAGCGCTTGCACCAGTTTTGGAGATGTTCCAAACGTGGGCGGACATTCTGCCGCGTCCAAAACAGCGATGCGGCCACTGGAGCCCGCTCCCACATAGATGAGCCGGCCGCCGGCACCAATGGCTTTTACGATGGCGTCCACCGCGCGGGCGATTGACGGCAGCGCGTCGCCGACCGCTTCAGCCACTTTGCGGTCCTCACGATTCATCAGGCGCACAATTTGCAGTGCGCTGAGGCGGTCGAGATTTTTCGACGCGGGGTTGCGAAGCTCGCTGCGCCGTTTTTCTTTCCGTTTCGAGGGCACGTTCGAATTATAGCCGCGCGGCGCGGCCTTGCGAGCCGCCAGCCTCGGAAAACGCGTCCGGATTGCCAACAAATTGCTAATACCTTCACGAAACCCGCGTTTTGCTATTTGCGCAAGGCCGTGAGGGATTCGGCTATCATGAAATTGCTGGCTTTTCGCGAGGCGGATGCGTTGGAAATCGCACTGATGAATATTCTCAACCGGTTGTTTGAGGAGCGTTTCCACGCGCCGGTCGCGAGCGTAGTTCCGTTACAGGGTCATCTGGGCGGATCCGGACGCCAGATTATTCGGCTTTCCAACGAGAAGAACGCCGCAATCGGCATCGTGTACGGTGTGCGCGAAGAAAATTTCGCCTTCCTGGAATTTTCTAAACATTTTCTGAAGCATGGCTTGCCGGTGCCGGAAATTTACGGCCAGGATCTGGATCACGGTGTGTATCTCGAAGAAGATCTCGGGAACACCACGTTGTATGAATTTCTGTCCGCCAATCGCTGCGGCGCTAGTATTGCTCCCACGGTAATCGCAGCGTACCGCAAAGTTGTCGAGACCCTTCCGCGCTTTCAAGTGGAGGCCGGACGCGACCTGAGTTACGAGGCTTGTTATCCCATCGGCAGTTTTGACCGGCAGTCGGTGGCCTGGGACCTCAACTATTTCAAATATTATTTCCTGCGGCTCGCGGGCATTCCCTTTAACGAACAGGCGCTGGAAAACGATTTCGGCCGGTTGACGGATTTTCTGATGACCGCGGACCGCGAATATTTTCTATATCGCGATTTTCAGTCGAGAAATATTTTGCTTCGCGACGGCCAGCCGTTTTTTGTGGATTACCAGGGTGGGCGCAAGGGCGCGTTGCAGTATGACATCGCTTCGCTGTTGTTTGATGCCAAGGCGGACTTGCCGCCGCAGTTGCGGCAGGAACTGCTCGACCACTACCTCGAAGCGTTGGGCAAATATATAAACGTAGATCGCGAAGCGTTCCTGCGGCATTACTACGCTTACGTGTATGTACGCATCCTGCAGGCCTTGGGCGCTTACGGGTTCCGCGGGTTTTACGAGCGCAAAGAACATTTTCTGCAAAGCGTGCC
>JBBRPU010000175.1:0-7113 GCA_038227545.1 Candidatus Acidiferrales bacterium | reverse complement strand
CCTACACCACCATCGCGAAGACTACCACTGCAGATTTAAGAAAATTAATTTTACTATTAAAGAAAACCAGCAGAAAGACTACCGGTAGGAAGATCAGTTGCGGTTTTGTAAGAGTTCCGAGCCCCCAGCATATTCCGCTCAGCGCCATGAACATGTAACGCCCGCGGCCTTGCACGAATAAAACGGCACCGAGCAACAAAAGGAAGGTGAACCATACTTCAGAACACAGCAGCGAATTGAAGGCGATCTGATTGAGATGAAAACTCATGAGCAGCACGGTGATGCGAGCCGCGGTTTCAGAATGAAACATTTGCTTGCTCAAGCGATAGGACAGCAAGATGGTGGCGACGGACAACAGCACATTCGTAATCTGGCCGACCATGGGCGAAATGCCAAACACATAAAAAACTACTCCGAGAAATGCAGGGTATCCCACAGGCCAATACGCGGTCGGCGCGCCGTTCACGGTGTAACCGTGGCCACTGGCGATGCTTACGGCCCGTTCATAATACCACTTGAAATCACTGACCTGTGGCGGATGGACGAAGGCGATCCACATCAGCCTCACGGCGGTGGCAGCAAAGATGCAATACAAAATGAAATGGCGGTGCTGCACGAGGGCCAGAAGTTTCTTTTGTACGCGGTTCATTTTTGCTCTTGTGGAGGCCTAAGGCAGGGGACACTGAAGTAAGCGTGGGTTTTTATATCATGCATCACCGTGCGTGTACAGGGAGTTTCTCTGTCGTCAATTCCCAGCAAGAATCAAAATCTGATAAACACGGCGGTCTCAATGGGTCGACCGACCCCTAAGCTCGAAGTCATAAGCGATCTCTAAAAGCTTGCGCTAAATCCTGGATTAAGGCGCCTCAGGACTAAATGGCATAGTTATTACCGTAGACACTATACCGAGGTAACCGGTGCTTTACAGGACCGTTGGCGAATGGACTCACTTCCGGCGGCATGTTTAGATTCTCCGTAACCTCAACTCCTGATTAACGCCGTTACCGGAGAAGTGGTTTTCGCAACCATGGATCGACCTTGCTGCCCAAAACCCGCTGGGCGCAAGTTGCCCAAAACCCCTTGCATTGCGGAACGCACAACTCGTTTCTTTTGCTTGCCCAGAAGTCGAAGGAAAGCCTGCCCCCAAAGATTTGATTTTGGGCACCGTTCCGGAGGCTGAGTGGCCGAAGTTGGGGTGATTGGTCACATGCATCTAAGGGCAGACGACTACCGCCGATTCCAAAAGCCGCCGATTAGAGGGTGGTACTTGTAACGGACCGCAGCGAAACTTAGGTGACGGGTCTATCGCGTAAATTGCACCAATCGTCGATGAGGATTGGGCTGTATGCAGTGTGGGACCTTCTGTGATTTAATGCGCCGCAGGGCCGCAAATGACTTCATCAATTCTCTATCTAAAAATCAACCTTGGAGAGCCGGACGCGTTCGGGCGAGCCCGATGGGCTGAATCGAAGCAGGAGGCTACGGCGTTTCGGAGCGAAGTCGCAGCGAAAGGGGTCATGAGCATGATGCCAGGAGCCACCGGAGTGATAGACAACGTCGGCGGATTCTACGTGGTGAAGGCGAGCGACGGGTTGATAAGGAAAAAAGAAGAATGAGAAAAGCCGCCCCTATGAAATCTACGGGCGATACCCTTTCCTGAAAAATCTGCATCATCCACGCCGCTGCGTTCGCCAATCGTGCCCCTTCAACAGGAGGCATGCCGCCGCATGCAACACGACCGACAATCTTCATTCCCGCGCTGTGAACCGGGCCTCAGGCTGGTGAGATAGCATTTTTTGCCAATGAGTTGGCTGTCCGTGCCGAGATTTGCGCCCTGGCAGCATCGGCGTCTTTGCTTTCTTGGTGGCTCCGAAAGCCGCCGTTCAAAACAGCGAACTCATCTTGGCTGAAACGATCTCCGTTGTCCCTTCCCTCGCGAACAGCGTCATCATGGCGGTGTGCTCGCTCCATCAGATCCATAAGTCCGCGGCCGGTAAATTTTCCATTTTCCCACATGCCCAGGCGCCTCTCCGCTGCGCGCATACGGTCACTTCGAATTTCAAAATCGGACCGCGTTCTATATTTGAGCAGTTCCGCAAGCTCCATTCTCTCGTCAGGCGTCAAGTTGGTCTTGTCGATATTTCCTTAGAAGCTCTTGGAGCCGTGCGTCAATCTCTGCCTCCGTCATGCTCTCGAATCTCATGGCACTGCCATCTGGCCCGGAAAGCTCAACACCCTGCTTTGGCTTACCTTCTGAATAGGCCAGGAAAAGTTCGGCGTGCCGTGCGCTGCCTCGTAATGCACGGCGGTAGCAATGTTCAGCTAACTGTTCAGCGCCTGTCTTTCCGTCTTGCCCGATTTCTTCAGCGAGCCGCCGCGCCGCTTCAGCAAATTTCGCCGTGCGAGGCCGACCATTCGGATTACCTGAAACGCCGGGTCGAAAGCCCTTGCCCGTTACACCTCCAGCGTGCTTTTCGCGTTGTTTCCCTGTTGTTTTAGATCTGTCCATATTTGTCCATGTTGTTCCGGTCTAGGCATCGTCGTCCGAATCGATACTCAACAAAGTATTGCTCAATCTGGCATAAAATTGCGCAGCCCACCTCCGTGTGTCTAGTGCCAGAAGCCGAGCAAACTTTGTCTAGAATGGTGTCGAGTGCTTGATTCTGCTTCGAGGAAAACGGTGCGACTTCGCGTTTAGCTCTCATTCGGGCAGGAGCCGTCATCCCTCCGCCGTCTCGCCCAGTCTGAATTGCGCTGCAACCATGGCGGCCCGCTGAACCCGTTTGGCTTTGAGTTCTGCCCGATATTCGCGCTTTGCTTCCCAAACGATCTCAGCAGCCTCCCAGAATGCCACTCTTTCACTGACCATTAGCCCATTTAGCCGTGCAAACCGCACAAGGTGATGTCCAACGCTAATCAGTTTCAATTCGACATGCGTGGCGTCGTGCCGGTCGTTGCGCGCTTTCATACGGCCAAGGGGTGTCATGGTAGGATCGATCTGTTTTCGAAAGTTGTGGGCAAAGTTCCAGGCATAATCATTTTTCTTCCAGATCTGGGTTGCGCCTGGGTTGCGTTTCTTGCCGCTCTTTGCCGCATTCTGCAGAGCTAAGTGATTTATCTTCTTTGCTTATATCGTCGGCGGGAGAACTCTTAATCAGCGGGTTGCAGGTTCGAGTCCTGCCCGGTTCACCAATTCTAATTTCAGTTGCCCGCCAGTTTAGTGACCATGCGCACGTAAATTTCCACGGCTTCCAGTAGATCCTGCTTAGAAATATTTTCTTCGGCGGTGTGGGCCACGTGGATGCTTCCGGGGCCGATCAGGAAGGGCTGGCCCCAGGATCCGGCAAAACATGGAATGTCGGTGGAGAACGACACGACCGTCTCTTGCAATCCTGGAAAAGATTCTAAACGCTGGGCGGGGATGCTAAATATTTCTCGTGCTTCGGCGCGATTGGCGACGGCTTGGAGCACTGCCGCCTGGACGGGCGCCGCATCGCCAACTAAGCGAATCATGATTTTCGCCTGGGCGTGGTCCGGAATCACATTGGGGGCGCGTCCGCCGTTGATGGTGCCGATGTTTAGGGTGCTCGGGCCAAGCAGTTCGTCGTGAGGAAGTTTGATGGCGCGGATGTCCTGCAGGACATCCAGCAGGGTTTCAATCGCGGAACTTCCCAACTCTGGATATGCGGAGTGCGCGGCTCGTCCGCGTGCAATTATTTCGTAACGCAGCGCGCCCTTGGTGCCGAGCGCTATCTTGTTTTCGGTGGGCTCGCCGTTAATGAGGTAGCGCGATCCGATGGGGTGCCGAGCCGCCACGAGGGCGCCGGCGCCGTTGCGTTCTTCCCCGACCACGAAAAGCAACGCAAAATTCTTTGTTCCGGCAGCCAATAGCTTTTCGGCAGCCACAATCATCGCGGCGATGATGCCTTTGGCGTCGCACGCTCCGCGTCCCCAGATGGCCTGCGCGTCTTCCCTGGACGCAAAAAACGGGGGCACGGTGTCCATGTGCGTCGAGAGCGTGACGAGCGGATCTCCCCAGCGCGCCAGCACGTTGAAACGCTGCGGTTCCACTTCGTACTTTTCGACGCGGCCGCCGGTACGCTGCGCGAGCGCGGAGAGATGATCAAAAATGTATTCGCCTACGCGCAGTTCGGCGTTCGTGACAGATTCGATGTCAACCAGGGAGCGTGTAAGTTCGAATACATTCATCGGTATGGTCTTCGGTGCAAACCAAGAATTCGAGCGGGTTCAGCCGCGCGAACGGCTGCGCAGGTCCGCAGCCAGTTGCCGCGCCACTTCCTGCGCGCGGGGGATGTCGTGAGGATCAAATGAAATTGCCGACACGCGGGCGTGACCCCCGCCCCCAAATTTTTCCGCGAGAGAAGCAAGGTTGGCGTCGGCGTCGGCCAAATTCCAGGGATTGGTGCCCAGCGAAATCTTGGAGCGCACCTTGGAAGCGATGACGCTCACCGAATAAACGCTCTCCGGGTGCAGCAGGTAAGGAATAAATTTGTTGTAGCCTTCCAGGTCCAGGTCACTCACGTCAAAAAAGACTACGCCGTCCCGGGCGTCCGCGCGTTCGCGAAGGATGTCAATGGATTTGCGATGGCGAGCGAGCAGCGGCTCCAGATGTTTCTTGACGATGGGCAGCTGAACCATTTCCGAAAGCGGTTTATACGCTAGTTCAGGAATGATTTTTGCCGGTAGACCATCTTCAGGAGCCGCTTCAATCACCAGCGCCAGTTGCGTGGCGGGCTCGACGAGCTCTACGGCAGCCTCTGGCGTGGAGTATTGCGCGCCATCAATGATGTCGCCCCAGTGGATCAAGTCGTTCATGGGGGTGGTATCGAATCCAAATTTTTCTTTGGAAACGGTGGCGATCAGTTTGGTGCAGGATTTGTACTCCGGCTCATAAAACATTTTGGGGCCGGGGTGCTGGCGGAAATTCTCGGCGTCCGCGGGAGTGAGGAACGCGCTCTGATGGTGGTCGAACCACCAGGTGACTTTCGGGGAATTCGAATACTTGAAATCCACGATGACATTTTCGTCGCCGTCGAAGAGGCCATCCGTCCACGGCTGCACGGCGCGATGGGTCATCCCGGTGAGCGCAAATTCCGCCGCGGGATCGAAGCGGTCGCGGTAAAAACGGTAAAAAAGCGCAGCGGACGCGGTGCCATCGAAGCAGCGGTCGTGGAAACAGAGGCGTACTTTAGTCATAGCCGACGGGCGGAGGCCTTTCCGAAACTCAAACGGCGTGCGAAATGAAGCTTTTTACAATGGTGGGAGCTGGAGGGAAAGTCAAGCGCCAACAATTCTGAAAGCTAAAAGAAAAAGGAGCCGGCAGGTTATGCTGCGGCCCCTTCCGATCAACAATTCTCTGCTAGATTATTTGCCGGCGATGCCGTCGGCGATCGGCGCGGCGATAGGTACACGGAAAAGTTCATGTTGATAGGCTTTGACCATCAGCAGGATCCACAAAACCAAGCCCACCAGGCCGAGGACCATGGAAACTAAAGCCCAGAGGCCCCATCCCACGAATCCACCGATGCCCATTACTATGCCGAAGCCAATTTTGATTACCGTGAGCGCCCCGAACACTACAATGGATTGTGCCGCGTGGAATCTAACAAACGGGCGCTTGTCTATCAGGATAAAGATAATTCCGGTAAGCCACCCGAGGACGTAGCACAACAATCCGGCTACGTTTTCGGCCAGGCCTTCACTGCTGGCCGCCGGAGCCACCGGCGCTGGCACCGCGGATGCGGTCTGACTAGCTCCGCATTTCGGGCAAAATGCTGCTCCGCCAAGCTCTGACCCGCACGCTTTACAAAACGCCATATAAACCTCCGAGGGATATAATGCGCGGAGCGTAACAAAAATATGACCTGCAACGCAATGTTTTCCAGTACGCCCTTGAGCCTGCCACGGTCCTGCGCATCACTTGAACAAGTCCCTTTCCAGCGATGAATGCACAACGATCACCTGCGATTTTTAGCTGGCCGCGCGACACCACTTCCGCGGAGCGCCAGACACTGCTCGCCGGCGGACTGGGCTGGATGCTCGACGCCATGGACGTGATGCTGTACTCGCTGGTGCTCGCATTTTTGATCCGCGAGTTCGCGATGGACACGCGAACCGCGGGCTTTCTGAATTCGCTGACGCTTCTGGCATCCGCAATTGGGGGGCTTTTATTCGGCTGGATCGCTGATCGCGTCGGGCGCACGCGCGCGCTGATGGCTTCCATCATCCTGTACTCACTGGCGAGTGCGGCTTGCGGATTTTCGCACACCATCCCGCAGCTTGCGGCTTTCCGGTTTTTGCTGGGGCTGGGTATGGGAGGCGAGTGGACGGCGGGCGCTGCGCTGATTGCCGAAACCTGGCGCGCGGAGCATCGCGGCAAAGCGCTGGGCTTGATGCAGTCCGCGTACGCGATCGGTGAAGCCATCGCAGCGTTGGTGGTGGCGCTGGTCTTGCCGAATTTCGGATGGCGGGCGGTGTTTTTTGTTGGTGTGCTGCCAGCCGTGCTGGTTTTCTGGATCCGGCGTCGCGTCCCGGAGCCGGCGGTCTGGAGTGGACGCTCACAAGCCAATCGCTCCGGTTTCCTTAAACAGCTGTTAAGAAAAGATGTGTTCCGGGTTGGCGCGCTGGCCACGGCGATGAATGCCTTCGCCATGTTTGGTTACTGGGGACTTTTCACGTGGATACCGGCGTACTTGTCGCTTCCCGTGTCGCAAGGCGGGCGCGGCTTAAGCCTAGTCAGGACCACGACTTTCTTTCTGGTGCTTTGCCTCGGCAAGTGGTTGGGTTACGCGCTGTTCGGATTTTTCGCGGACGCGTTCGGACGCCGCAAGCCGTATTTCCTCTATCTGCTGGCCGCTGCGGCGCTCGTCCCGCTTTATGGCAACGCCAAAAGCGCATTCTGGCTGCTGGTGCTTGGTCCCTTCGTGGCGTTCTTTGGCACGGGATTTTTTTCCGGCTACGCCGCCATCGCCAGTGAAATTTTTCCCGGAGAAATTCGCGCCGCGGCGATGGGCCTCAGTTACAACATCGGGCGAGGGCTTTCCGCGATCGCTCCGTTCGCGGTCGGGGCTCTAGCGCTGCACTATGGGATTG
>JBBRPU010000174.1:0-7194 GCA_038227545.1 Candidatus Acidiferrales bacterium | reverse complement strand
TTGACGAAGGCTACGGCAGTGGGGACTTTGAAATTCGTGATCGAAGTGACGGGAGGTTTTTTCTTTTACGCGTCGTCGTCCTCTTCGGCAGTCTGATTCACAATTTTGGGGAAGAGTTCGGCGGCGATGCGGGCGCAGCCTTTGAACGAGCCAATCTGGCCGTGCTGGAGAGTGATGCTGAAGGTGTATCTGACAGGAGATGAAGGACTGGAAGTGGATGTGGCGGACTTCGCGGTAGCGGCCGAGGTTTTCGCGGAATTTTCCGGCGCGGCGAGAGCTGCGGCGTCGGTGCAGGCTTCGCGGGTGAGATGAATGGTCACTTCCGCGGCCGTTGCGGAATCCTTGGCGTGATAGGACCAGGCGTCGGTGCCGTCGCCGTTCACGGAAACGGCTTCAAGAGCGATGGGCGGATAGTTGGCGCGGTCAAAACGTTCGGGACCTTTTTGTCCGATGAGCACGCTCCAAGAAGGGTCGCCGCCGCGGCCGAGTAGAAGGATAGGGTAGTGCGTGGACTGCATGGCCTGCGGAGCTGCCGTAGTTTTCGGCGCCGGTGACGCTGATTTACTAGGAGGTTTTGGCGCAGGTTTTTGCGGCGTTTGTCCCCACAGCAAGGAGGCCGCGAAGTTTGCAGCAAGCAACGAGCAGAGCAGGGTGACGAAACGAGAACGCATACTTGCTGAATCTCCTAGGTGCCTCGCGGAAACTGAATTTGGGCTAGGGCAGAATACTCTGCGGAGGAGAGGGAGGCAATTCCATGCAGGGCAGATGATCGGGTCGGAATTCATCAAGACAGCGGCGACTCCCGGTAGCGAAGAAAAGGCGAAAATAAGTATTGACGTAGCGAAGAAAAAGCGAAATACTCGGGCGTGCTTCGAGGTGGGTTATGTCCCCAGTTATTTTCCCCTCGCCGGCGAGAGTTTTCGCTCGACGGCGCTGCGCACCACCAACTGCATCACCACTCTTTCCTTATAGCCCTGACACGCAAAGCCCAAAGCACGGGATCGCGGACCTTGCCCCGGTCGGCAGCGATCCACGCAGCAGCAACACGGGTACGAACGTGGCGGATTGCCCCCCGTCACCAGCGGTTTCGCCGAGTTCCCAAAACCCGGCAGGAACCGGTACCCGTGCTGCTGTTGCGGAACCGACGGGCGGCCCTAAACAGCCGCTGGTCGGGATAGCCCGCCTCGCAGCAAAATCTTCCCCGGCGGAGTCGCGCCGGAAATCGAGTGAACGGCCGGAATATTTCCTGTTGCCGGTGAAATCCATCCTTAACCGCTGTGATTCGCAGCGCGTGCCGTTCGAGTGGACGATTAATCCGTATCGCGGATGCGAATTCGGTTGCCACTACTGCTACGCGCGGTATACGCACGAATACATGGACCTGGACGGCGGAGAGTTTGAGAAGAAGATTTTTGTGAAGAAGGATGCCGCGGCGCTGCTGGCCTGGGACGTGGGGAAAAAGTATTCGTACCAGTCGCAAGCGTCAGGCGGACAGTATCCGGATCACATCGCGATTGGAACGGCGACGGACCCTTACCAACCGGCGGAAAAAGAATACGGAGTGACGCGGGCGTGCCTGGAGGAGTTGGCGAAACGCGAGGGCCTGAGCATTTCGGTGATTACCAAGTCGAACCAGATCGTGCGGGATATAGATGTATTCAAGAAAATCGCGGAACGATCTTCGCTTTCTTTAAATATTACGATTACCACGTTGCGGCCGCGGCTGGCGAGACTGCTGGAGCCGCGGGCGCCGCGACCGGACTTGCGCGTAGCGGCAGTCAAGGAACTGAGTGATGCGGGGCTGGCGGTGGGGGTGTCGGCTTCACCGCTGATTCCCGGGATCACCGATCGCGAAGGGGATCTGGAAGCGGTAGCCGCAGCGGTGCGAGCGGCGGGAGCGCAGTGGTTTTTCTCCGGCGCGCTGTTTCTGATGCCATCGTCCGCTAAACAATTCCTTCCGTTTGTCAGGCAGAAATTTCCGCGGTTGGCGAAACAGTACGACGAGTGGTACGCGAAGAACGGTTATGCGCCGGAAGAATACCGGCGCAAAGCCTCCGAGCGGGTGGCGCGGATTCGCAAGGAGTATGGTTTTTCGACGCGGCCTTGGGAAGAGCGGAACAGATCCACGCCATGCGCGCAAATGTCGCTCAAGCTCAATGTTGAAAGCGTTAAGCCGGAGGCACCCAAGTCGGGTTGGGTGGAAACTTCCGCGATGAGTAAAGCCAGCTAGAAATCGCATGCCCGGTGCGAGGAACGCATAGACCGGCGCTGCTGTGGCCTAAGCCATGATGACTTTGTTCTGGAAGCGGCGGGCGGCGACGACAAGCAGAAACGTGCCCATAGCGAAAAGGGCGAGGCCGTCTATCCAGAGATGCTGGATGCCAGCGCCGCGAAGAATGATGCCGCGAGTGATGTTGATGAAATAGCTGGCGGGAACGAAGTAACTAAGGATGCGAAAAAACAGCGGCATGGTTTCGCGCGGGAAAATATAGCCGGAAAAGAAAATGCTGGGCAGGATGGTGACGAAGGCAAGCTGCATGGCTTCTCCCTGCGTTCCAGCCTTACTGGAGATGAGGATGCCGAGAGAGAGGGAGACGAACAGGTAGGGGAGCGAGAGAAAGGCGAGGAGAAGGACGCTGCCGTGGATGGGCACCTGAAAGATGAAGCGCATGCAGGAGAGGATGAGGCAAAGCTCGGTAAAGCCGATGGCAAAGTAGGGCAGCAATTTTCCGAGCAATAATCCAAAAGGTTTTACGGGAGTGACGAAGAGCTGCTCGAGGGTGCCGCGTTCTTTTTCGCGGACGATGGCGAAGGCGGTCAGGAAGGTGGTCACGTTCAGCAACAAAATCGCGGTGAGTCCGGGTAAGAGAAAATTGGGAGAGCGCGAGTCGGGATTGAAGAGCAGCTTGGGGCGCATGTCCACAGCCATGGCTCCCCGGTTGGTAAGGACGCGTCGCAGGGACTCGTCGAGGCCGATGGCGGTGGTGACGTTGATAGCCTGGCCGGCGACGGAGGAATCGGAGCCATCAATGAGGACAAGCACCTGGGAACTCATGTTGTGGAGGAGCCGGTCGGAGTAGTCTACGGGAATTTTTATGCCCACGCGGGCGCGTCCGCCAACGATGGCGTCGTTGAGCGCGGCGTCGGTGCTGACGTAATCAATGATGTGAAAGGTGTCGGAATTCGCAAGACGGTCAATAAGCTCGCGGCTCTCGCGGCGGCCGTCGCCGTTGAAAATGACGGTGTTGACGTGACGAACGTTGGTGTCAATGCCAAAGCCCAGCACAAACATTTGAATTAGCGGGATGAAGAGAGAGAAAAACAGCGTGGCGGAATCACGGCGCACGTGCAGAACTTCTTTATAGAAGATGGCGCCAAATCCGCGGAAGGGGTCAGCCACGGGATTTCTCCAGGTCCGCCTGATGCTTGTAGGTCAGTTCCACGAACACGTCTTCGAGGCTGGGGGTGAGCGGGCGGATGTCGTTCACGGCGATGTCGTTTTTCAGCAACTGGGCGCGGAGATCAGGGAGATCGTAGCGGTCTTCCACCAGAGCGTGAATGGATTCGCCAAAAATGGTGGCGCTGCGAATGCCGGGAATTTTACGTGCGACGCGAAGAGCGCGAGTGACTTCCGGGGTGCTGATTTCCACGCGCCGGGTGCCGGCGGGTTGGACTTCGGGAATTTGTTTCAACTCGGCGGGGGTACCGTCGGCGATGATTTTTCCATAATAGATGTAAGCGACGTGGCTGCAGCGCTCGGCTTCATCCATGTAGTGGGTGGTGACGAAAAAAGTGATGCCGTGGCCGGATAGCTCGAAAAGAAGATCCCACAATTCGCGCCGGGCCACGGGGTCAATGCCCGCGGTGGGTTCGTCGAGGAAGAGCAGCTTGGGCTCGTGAAGCATGGCGCAACCGAGCGCGAGGCGCTGTTTCCAGCCGCCGGAAAGACGAGCGGCCAGGCGGTCCATGTAAGGAGCGAGGCCGTTGAGCTGGACGATTTCATCAATGCGCTGCTTCATGCGCGCGGGCGGCAAGCTGTAGATGCGGCCGTAAAATTGCAGATTCTCCGCGACGGTTAAATCGTCGTACAAACTGAATTTTTGCGACATGTAGCCGATATGCTCGCGAACGCTCTCCGCATCGGTGCGAACGTCGAGGCCCTCGACCCACGCGGAACCTTCGCTGAGCGGCAACAAACCGATGAGCATTTTGATTACGGTGGTTTTGCCGCTGCCATTGGGACCGAGAAAGCCAAAAATTTCGCCTTTTTCCACGTGAAAGCTGACGTCGTTGACGGCGACAAAATCCCCGAAGCGGCGCACCAAGTGCTCGGCGGAAATGGAAACGTCAGCGGCGGGTTGGTTCGCGGCGGGCATTTAGTTTGTAGGTTGCAACTTGACGTCGGCGGCCATCCCACTTCGCACCCCGCCGCTGGTGTCGTTCACGCGAACTTTTACGCCGATGACTTCGTGGACGCGCTCGCTGCGAGTCTGCACGTTGCGAGGAAGAAATTCCGCCTGCTGATTGATTTGTTCCACGACACCGGTGAAAACAGTTTTGGGAAAGGAATCCACGCGGACCTCCGCTTGCTGGCCAAGGCGCACGCGACCGATTTCGGTTTCCGGGATGTAGATACGAATGTAAATCTGGTCGCGCTCCAGCAAAGTGGCGACAGGCACGTTGGGGGCGATGAGATCGCCAGGACGAACGTCCAAAACTTCCACGCTGGCGGCGGCAGGGGAAACGACCTGGGCTTCGCGGGCGCGCGCTTCATCGTAGTTGTAGGCAGCTTTGGCGAGGTCTACATCTTCGGTGCGGCTGCCGCGTTCTGATTTCTGTTGCGTGGCCTCCATTTGACGGTAGCGCGCTTCGGCGGCGGCGATCTCTTCGGGACGATAGCCATGTTGCAGCTGGCTCAATCTTTCCTGCGCATTTTTCTGCTGGGCGGCGGCAACTTTCCAGGCGGCCTCGGCGGCGTCGCGTTGCTGGCGGGAGACCAAATCTTTTTTGGATAGAGCGTCGTAGCGATCGAAATCGTTGTGGGTGCGAACTTCTTCAGCTTTGGCCCGGTCCAGATCAGCTTGTGCTCCGGCAACATCTTCGCGGCGGTAACCGTTCTTGCGCTGTTCGTATTCCGCTCTGGCTTCCGCGGTTGCGGCGCGAGCCTGGGCGATATCTTCGGGCCGTGAGCCAGAGTGAGCTTTTTGCCACGCGGCGCGGGACTGGCCGAGTGCCGCCTGAAGTTCCTGGTCGTCAAAGGTGACCAGGACCTGGCCCGGCTGAACCGAGTCGCCTTCGCGGACTAGAACTTTATTTACGCGGCCGCCGACTTTGGAGCCTACGCGGATATAGCGGGCCTCGACAGTGCCGGAACCCTGCAGCGTGGCGTCGCTGCGGCGTTGCATCCATCGCGCGGCGAAAATTCCGCCAGCGACGAGGACGATCAGCACAATCAAAATGGTGAGTTGTTTACGACTCATGTTGCGGCTCCTGATGGGGCTGAGAGAGCAGACCGGGGCGTGGCGACAAACCCTGCCACAAAACATCGAGGGCGGTGCGCACCCGGGTGGCGAGAGAGTCGTCTCCATATAAGGACCAAACCAGCAGCGTGCCAAAAATGGTCTGGCGGAAGACGTGAGCGATGTCGGCGGCGGGAAGATCTTGGCGGAGCTCACCGCGCTGCTGACCACTGGCTATAAATTCTGTGAGCAGAGCATGTCCCCGCGCCTGATTGCCGCGCATGGCTTCGCGCACCGGCGTGCTCGATAGATTAGCGAGGAGCAGCGCGCGAACGATGGAGGGATTGCGTCCGGGCTCTTCGGTCATGCGAACACCGAGGGTAAAAAGGAATTGCTGGACGGGCTCACCGCTGGCGCGCAGATGTTCAATGATGGACTGGAGTTTGGAGAGCTGCATGTCAGCAAAGGCGAGGAGCAGATGATCCTTGCTGGGGAAGTAATTGAAGAAAGTTCCTTTACCTACGTCGGCGGCGTTGGTGATGTCCTCGACGGTAGTTTCGGAAAAGCCATGAGTGGCGAAAAGGTCCAGGGCCGCGCGAAAGAGGCGCTCGCGGGTTTCTGCGGAACGGCGCTGGCGGCGGGGAGAAGGCGAAGGCAAAGAGGCGCTCATGTGACCAATAACCATATATGACTGCAGGTCACTATAGCATGAATGGTTACTGGATTGTCGAAGGATTTAGGCCTGGAAGTGGAAACGCCCGGAGCGCGTTGACGCTACCGGGCGTGCTGGAAACACGTTTCGAGTTGTGAAACCGCGAACTACTCGTCGCGGAGCGAAGCTGGATCTGACATATTTTTGGGGGTGCGGCGGTTCAAATACGAGATCAAGCGTCGAGATCCGGCCGTGGCTTTGATCTTGCCAAAAATGATGTCGCTGGCTTTGGCGTCCCGACCGTAGACGCGCTCGTTGGCGTCGTTGTCTGGACGAACGGTGGCTCCCGCGAGGGAGATGCCCGCGAACAGACCGCGAGAGCGGGAGTAGCTGAGAACTTCAGCGCGCATGGTGGCGTCAGTGGAGGCTTCAGCGGTGCGACCCTTGGGGCCAGCGGCCGCGGAAGCATCGGCGCCGAGCTTCACTTTGCTCTTGAGGATGGCGCGAGCGCCACGGGCATTCATGATCAGCAAAACGAAGTCGGTGGCCTGGCCGCCGATCTGGAAGCCAAAGCTGGCACCCTCTAGCGCCATCATGGAGGGCGCGCTCCAGGGACCGCCGAAGTGTTCACCGGTGCGGCACGTCATGGCGCCGCGGCCGTAACTGCCGCCGACAACGAAAGCGGCTTTGAGGACCGAAGGATAGATGATGATGCATTCGGCCTTGTCTATCAAATCCTGGGGAATGTCTTCGGGAATATCCATAATTTCGCGAAGGACGGTGCCGCAATTCTGAAGGCGCTGCTCTTCTTTGCGGTCAGAGCCGGACATCGGCAATGCCATGGTAGCTAAAGCCAAAAGGGACGAAACCAATCGCTTCATTTTTAATTCACCTCGTTTTCAATTTTGAATCAATAGTGGAAAAGGCGGTCTATGTGGACGCGACCGGTGATACTTCCTGGTTCCCACCCCACGCACTGCCCGCTAACGCAATCGAGCGATCCAAGAGGAAGTGATCCGCGGCTCTTCGACTATACTTTCGTTGACAGTATTTTACCAGCGGGAGCGCAATGGCAATCAGGCG
>JBBRPU010000173.1:0-7222 GCA_038227545.1 Candidatus Acidiferrales bacterium | reverse complement strand
GATTCTTGCCGGAACGCTGGCTTTGGACAGCTCCGACGCCGAAGAATAGGGCCGGTTGGCAATGATCTTCTTTGCCAGCGCCGGTCCGATACCGGGCAAGTCGATGAGTTCCTGTTCGGAACCGGTATTCAGGTCCACTGGGTTGCTGGCGCTGGGCTCCCCCTTTGTTTCCGTCTTCGGAGCTTTCTTCGACTTCGCCTGACCTGCGAAGACCGGCGTGGCCGACATCGCGAAAAACAAACCTGCGCAACCTAGTACCAGCGCGGTTTTCCTGCTTAACCTTTTGAGAAGACGCATGTGATTTTCCCTTTCGAATTAGCAACTCTGTTCGGCTGCAAGATACAGAAGGCTGAAGTCACCTCCCAGATTCCTTGCATGTTGCAGGGAATCTGGAAGGCGTTTTTACGATTTATTGTCCCTGGGTATGCTGAGCCACTTTCGCGAGCGCGATGGAAAGCGCCGCGCCGCCCAAGGTCTTCACCAGCATGGGATGCTGCGCGTAGAAGTTGCTGAGGGTGTCCACGATCGAAGGGGAACTCTTCTCCGCGTGGTTGGCCATCTGCTGCACGACCTCCGGAGGAATCTGCTGCGCCTGTTCGGGGGTGATCTGAGTTTTGCCCGCGAGCATGCCCGACAAACCGCTTAATCCCGCGCCGGAAAGTATTTGCGTCAGCGCGGCGGGATTCAGCGAGCCGAGTAGCTGATTGAGGAGCCCAGCTTTCTGCTCACCGGTGGAATGCCCGAACATGGAAGAGACCATTTCTCCCAGCGCAGGCGTTTTGTCGGAACGCATCGCCGCGGCAATCCCATCCGCGAGCGTGCCGGAAGGAACGGCCTTGGCCACTTCGTCGTAATGCGCGTTCACATCGGGAGCGGTTTGCGTGCCGGCAGCCGCGCCAGAAGTGTATTGTTTCAAAATATTTCCTACCTGATTCATCCAACCCATATAAATTTCTCCTTTTGAATTAGAACTTTTGCCCTGTGCGCGTCGAGCCGCCCGATTTATGGAATATTCAGTTCCATGCCAGGCTTGATTTTGTCGGGGTCAGACAGCTGATCCTTGTTGGCTTCAAAAATCTTCATGTACTGGTTGGCGTTCCCGTAGAAATGCTGGCTGATTTTGGAGAGGCTGTCGCCGCCCACTACGGTGTACTTGCGTCCGCCGGAGGAAGAGGCGCCCGCCGCTGCGGCCGCTGCCGCTGGGGCCTGAATGTCGGCGATGAGGTCCGCCGAGTAATTGGCATCCACCAGCTTGATCTGATTCCAGATGGCATCCTTCACGCTCTGCGAAGGAGCCATGCCCCGAATCAAGAGCTTGTTGCCTTCGATGTTGACGTTGTTCACTTGCACATTCTGGGCCTGCATAGCGTTTAGAACTGACTGATATTTCAACTTCAATTGCGCGAGTAGATCTGCTGACATGTGGGTCTCCTTTATTGAGAATAAATTGCTGAAATCGAATTACCACGCTTGCCGGGCTGGGGCTGCGGGAAGAACTTCAAGGGACAGATTCGAAACCTGCCGGTCAGATTATAGACAGCCAAACCAAATAAGGCGATACACAAACCGCCGTGGACGCGCCAAGAGCTAGTGCAGAGTGGTAGAGCATACCCTTAATTTAAGTGAAAGCGGCGCTAATTCTGACGCGAGACGACCAGCGAGCGAAGCACGCCACGCAGCCGGGTGCCGGGTGCCCCAGGCTCGGTTTATAGCCTGGGTTCCATAACCGCTGGCAGGAGATAGTCGCACAGCGATCCAAATCCGGCGTATCTTGGAGCCAGCAGAGCGCTGCCCGCAAATCGCACTTGAGCAGTTATCCTAGAAGTGGGATAATACTATGGCGAGGTTGAACACAGCCGCCACCGAAAAGCCGTTGTTCTGGATCGGATCATCCAAGGATGATCTTTTGGCATTTCCCGAAGGTGTCAAGAATGGCATCGGCGCGGCCCTCAGCGTGGCGCAATTTGGCGGCAGGCATCCGCGTACGAAAATCTGGAAGGGCGAGGGTCCGGGAATTTTTGAAGTCGTGGAAGACTTTGAGGGCGCGATATACGTGCTGCACGCCTTCCAGAAGAAATCTCCCAGTGGGATAAGAACCGCGAGAAAAGATGTTGCGCTCATCGGCAGGCGACTGAAGGAAGCCAGAGCGGATTATGAGGTGCGATATGTCGCGCAAAAGAAATAGCCACGGCGTGTTACCAAGCTCGGGGAACGTCTTCGCAGACCTCGGTTTGACGAATGCCGAGGAAAAGCAGACCAAACTCCGCCTAGCGTTCGCGATTAACAAGATGATTGCGGATCGACACTTGTCCCAAATAAGCGCCGCCCGATGCCTGCAAGTGAGCCAACCGAAGGTTTCCGCTCTAAAAAACTATGAACTTGCGGGATTTTCCGTGGAGCGACTCATGAATTTTCTCACCGCTCTAGATCGCGACGTGGAAATTCTGATCCGCCCGAAACCAAAAGGTCGCAGAACCGCAAGAATTTTGGTTACAGCAGCTTAGGCTTGGTAAATCTCTCCGGCTGGGATTGTTTGCGAGCATTCTGGGCCAAATCCGTTTCGATTTACGCATGGTGATAGCCGAACCAGACTATGAAACGGGCTTTTCCGCTATCGTGAGTCCACTTAGCTACGGCTGGTCGTTCGCGGCCCCAGTCCGCTGGGCCACTACTTTGCGCGCGTTCTGATACAACGCCCGGGCTTGGGGGATGCTGTCTACCGCTTTCTGGACCTGCGGGTCGGCTTCCAGCAACACTTTGAAGCCTTCCTGCTGCCCAAAAGCCGACATGAAGATTTCCTGTTTAATCTTGCGCTTGATCCAATCCTGATTTTCCGCCATTTCGGGCTCGGTGTAGTGCACGTTGTGCTTGGTCAAGTAGTCACGGAAATTCTTCATCATCGCGTCGTCCACTTCCATATCTTTGGAAATGGTGGGCTTGGTACCGAGGTAGTAGCGCGTGAAGCCGCCTACTCCGGTTTCCGCGGGGAAAAACACGTCGGCGCGGAACAGCGCTTCCTCAAACTTGTTGAGCTTGGCAGCGGGCACGACGATGTCGGGCGTGATGCCGCCGCCTCCGGTAACCTGGCGGCCGCTGTCGGTAAGCTTAATCTCCGTGGGATGCTCGGGAACTTTGCGCTCGTAGTGATACTGATACAAAGAAATCTTGCTGTAATCGCGCTGAATCAGGCGGCCGCTGGGCGTGTAGTAGCGCGCAGTGGTAAGCGCGAGCCCGGTATTTTCGGCGAGCGGCGTTACAGTCTGAACGAGTCCCTTGCCGAAGGTAGTTTCGCCGACGATCAGGCCGCGGTCGTGATCCTGCACCGCGCCGGAAACAATTTCAGTGGCGCTGGCGGAATTATTGTTCACCAGAATGACCAGCGGAACGGTTACGCCCTGATTGCCGCGCACCGCGTAATAGCGCCGCTCGGGAGAAGTGCGGCCGTGATGCGAAACGATCAGCTGATTTTTGTCGAGGAACATATCACCGACGGCCACCGCTTCATTGAGCAGGCCGCCAGGATTACCGCGCATATCGAAGATCAGCCCATCGAGCTGCGAAGCATTTAATTTCTTGAGTCCTTCAGCAATTTC
Source organism: Candidatus Acidiferrales bacterium (assembly GCA_038227545.1). Classification (GTDB taxonomy): domain Bacteria; phylum Acidobacteriota; class Terriglobia; order Acidiferrales; family UBA7541; genus Acidiferrum. The sequence goes on along the minus strand of JBBRPU010000173.1, from coordinate 3,629 downwards.
GCGGTCGGTGGTTTCGTTAAAGCCCGAGAGCCGAATATACCCAATGCCCGGCTTGAGCAGAAAAGTAATGTCCACCGAGTGCCGCGGAATTTCATCGCGCGTAACGGTGAAGACCAGCGGCTCGGCGTAACCCTCGCGAGCTACCGTGATTTTTACGATGGTGCCCTTGGGGCCTTTGAGCAGGTCGGCAACTTCGCTAGTGGTAAGCCCGTCGGTAACTTTTTCGTCCACGCGCATGATCACGTCACCGGGGCGCAAGCCGGCGTTGTACGCGGGCGCGCCTACATAAGGAGCCATGACCACCGTGTGATTTTCGCGCGGAGCGACCACCATGCCGACGCCGTAATACTTGCCGCGCTGATCTTCTCTAAGTAATGCAAATTGCTTGGCGTCAAAAAAATTGGAGTGTGGGTCCAGCATGCGCAGCATGCCCGGGATGGCGCCCTGGTATACGGCCTTGTCCACGTCCACAGGCTCGGCGTAATTGTTCTGCACCACATCAAGGACCCGGGTAAAATCGTGCACCGCGCTTTGATAGTCATCCGAGGAGGACGTGGTGGCGCGCACGTTGGGCCCGTAAACGGCGCCAAGGACGGCACATAAGAGTAGTACGGTGACGACCAGCACCAGGCCACGAAATTGTGATTTCATGCAGACCTCGGGAAAGCGGGCATCCAGAAATTATAGCACAGCGTATTCTTAGGGTTGGACGCGGCGCGCCCGCGTTTGACAGTGTGAAACACCGTTCTCTATGATGCCAACAGCCCCGAAAATGGCTACCTGTAACCTATGCTGAGCATTCCCCACATGCTGGTGGTGTTTGTGATTGTGCTGGTGGTATTCGGCCCGCAGAAGCTGCCGGAGCTGGCCCGGAGCCTGGGGAAAATGCTGGCGGAATTTCGCAAGGCGTCCACCGACTTCAAGAGCGCGTTCGAAGAAGAGATGAAGGACCTGGAGCGGCAGGCGCGCGACGTCGAGCGCAAAAAAGCGGCAGATGCGGCGGCGAAAGCCGCGGATGAGGCTCCCGTGCAGGCGGCGACGTTTGCGACGGTCGCGGGGACCGAGACGCCGGCGCTTGAGAGTGGCGCGGCGGTGACGGCGAGCGATTCGGGGGCTGCGTCGGGCGTAGTGAATGCAACTGGCGAGGTCGCGGCGGTGAATCATGCGACGGCGGATGCCTTTGGCGAGCCGATAGACGCCCGCGTCACCGAAGGCACCGCGGAGTTGGCGGTGAGCCCCGTGGTGGAAGCGGTGGTCGCGCGGACAGGTTCTTTGGATTTCGACGGACACGCGAACGCAACGATCGAAAACGAGGAAGCACGCGTCGCGGACGCTGATGCTGGCATCGTCGCTGGCGCGGGCGCCACCGAAGCCGACATCGCTCAGCGTAACGGTGACGGAAGTTCGACCGACGGAAATGTTAAGCACAGCGAAGGCGTGGCCACCGGCGTAGACCTCCCCTCATGAGCGATAACCTGCCTGATGAAACAATCCTGCCGCCAGCGCCGGCACCCGCCGCCGTGAATGAGCCCGGCGGCCAGATGACATTTTTCGAACATCTGGTCGAGCTGCGCAAGCGCATCATCACTTCGCTGATTTCCGTGGGAATTGGTGCGGGGGTGGGATGGTTCGTCGCGCCGTATTTTATTTCCTGGCTCACCAAGCCGATGCTCAAAGCGCTGGCGGACCAGCATCTGACGCAGCAGCTGGTGTACACCAATCCCACCGGCTACCTAAACTTGTTGATTACCCTTTCGATTTATCTGGGTCTGGTGCTGGCTTCGCCGATTGTGCTGTACCAGTTCTGGTTGTTCGTCGCGCCGGCTTTGTACAAGCATGAGCGCAGCGCCACCACGGGCTTCTTGGTCTCGACGGTATTTTTATTTCTGGCGGGCATCGGATTTGGCTACTTCATGATGCTGCCCAAAGTGCTGAAGTTTCTGATCAGCTTCCAGGGGCCGGTGGTGCCGCTGATCAGTATCAATGAATATTTTGATTTGACGCTGATGGTGCTGCTGGGCGCGGGAGTGATTTTTGAGCTGCCCATTCTTATTTTCTTCATGACCCTGTTCGGAATTGTGACGCCGAAATTTCTGTTTGTGAATTCGAAGTACGCGATCCTGGTGATTGCGGTGCTGGCGGCGATTGTTACGCCTACCCCCGACGCGCTGACCATGCTGCTGGTGATGGCGCCCATGATCGTTTTGTATTTTGCGGGCATTGGCGTCTCGGCGCTGGTGGTGGGCCGAAGAAACAAAAAATTGGCGGTTCCAGTGGAGGCTAGCTGAGTGAATTTGACGATACGAAAAGAGTTTGGGTGCACGGCTAGAACTGCTCGCAAGTTTGTGGGCCAGGCGATTTTGTGCGCGTGCGTCGCGCTGTTCAGCTTGACGGGATGCAAAGCGAAGAGTGACGACGCGCAGGATGCCAGCGCACGCCCCGCCGCCGCTTCGGCAGGCAAAGCGGAGCTGACGGCCGCGGAACAAGCGGGAATGAACGATGCGCTTCTACCAGAAAAGACTGGCGGCTTTGACGGCAAGCTGGCATTTCAGCACGTCGCCAAGCAGGTGGGATTCGGGCCGCGACCTTCGGGTTCGCCCGCGATCGCGCAGACGCAGGAATATATTTTAACGCAGCTCAAAAGTTTTGGTTGCACGACGGAAGTGGACGCGTTCAGCGCCGACACGCCCGTGGGCCGTCTGCCGATGAAAAATATCCTGGTGAAAATTCCCGGCGACCAGCCCGGGATCATCATGTTGGCCACGCATTACGACACCGTGTTGCGAGACGATATCAAGTTTGTGGGCGCGGACGACAGCGGCTCTTCCACGGGAGTGATGCTGGAAATGGCGCGGCTGCTTTGTCCTGCGCGCGGGAAGAACGCGGTGTGGATCGCGTTTTTCGACGGCGAAGAAGCGATGAAGGTTTGGAGCGAGACGGACAGCCGCTACGGAAGCAGGCAAATGGCGGCGAAGCTGGCGGCCAGCGGCGACATCACTAAGATCAAAGCGTTCCTGCTGGCCGACCTCGTAGGCAGCCGGGATTTGCACTTCATGCGGGACCCCACGACCAAATCGCTGACGGACGTAGTGTGGAAGACCGCCGGCAGACTGGGATACGGCGAACACTTTTTAGAGCAGTCGGCAGCCATGGAGGACGATCACAATTCTTTCGCGAAGCGAAAAGTGCCGGTCGTGGATGTGATTGACCTGGATCGCGAGGGCGACGTAGCGTTCTGGCATACAGCCGACGACACGCTGGACAAGATTAGTACGAAGAGTTTGGCGATTACCGGCCATGTGTTTTTGGAGAGCGTGAAGGAATTGCAGAAGTAGGTACTGCTGCGTTTGACGGGCAATCCGAACTGAATTGTTGGTGGTCCTACCTTAAAAGACCGACCCTGCAAAAAACTCAGGCTGGGGCACCTCGGAGGACTTTACTTTTTTTTCCACGCATTGCTCGTGGCGACCATAAGTTTTGTCGGAAGCGAAATCGCGCCACTTGATGCGGATAGCTGATATTGTTTTCATGGCATGCGAATAAAAAACAGACGCGTGAAATCGAGCGTGGGTGCCTACGCGGTTTTGTGTGGCGCTGGTGTTTTGCGGCGTGCGGCGCGCGAGATCGCG
>JBBRPU010000172.1:0-7231 GCA_038227545.1 Candidatus Acidiferrales bacterium | reverse complement strand
GTCCGCGGAACAATTTGGCGAAATTGTCATTGGCACGCGCGGTGGCACCCAGGTACGTGTGCGCGACGTCGCGCAAGTGGAAGATGGCGCTTCCGAGCTGCGGACCTGGTCGGCCTTTTTCCGTAAAAACTTGCCCCGTGAAGACGTCGTGACCGTGCAGGTATTGCGGCAGTCGGGCGCGAACACCGTGCGCGTGGCGGACGACGTGCGCAAGCAGATCGAGTATCTAAACGCTTCCCTGCCGGTAGGCGTGCACGTCCAGGTGATTCATGACATTTCCGAGTTCATCCGGGCTTCGGTGCATTCGCTGCTCGAGCATCTGATTCTCGGAAGCATTCTGGCCAGCATGATTGTGTGGATCTTCATGCGCAACTGGCGGGCGGTAACGATTGCCGCGGTGGCCATCCCCACTTCCATCATCGCGACGTTCACATTGATGCGCGCGATGGATTTTTCTCTGAACAACATGACCTTGCTGGCGCTGACGCTGGCGGTCGGGATTGTGATTGACGACGCCATCATTGTGCTGGAAAACATTTTTCGCTTCATGGAAGAGAAAGGCAAAGACCGCGCCACGGCGGCGGTGCAGGCCACGCGCGAAATTGGGCTGGCGGTGATGGCCACTACGCTTTCGCTGGTGATTATTTTTCTGCCTATCGCGTTCATGAGCGGCTACGCGCGCAAATATGTGAATTCGTTTGGCTGGACCATGGCCATGGCCATCATGGTGTCGCTGCTGGTGGCTTTTACGCTTACGCCGATGATGAGCTCGCGCCTGCTGAAAGTTAGCGCCAAGGAAAAGGAAGAGCACGCGCACGGTTTCATGCACCACATTGAAGAGTTTTATCTGCGACTGCTGCGCTGGTCGCTGGCCCACCGCCGCATCATCCTGATCATTTACGTGGTGACGTTTGCTTCCACGTTCGGCCTTTACCATCTAGTGGGCCGCGACTGGATTCCCGCGGATGACCAGGCGGAGCTGATGAGCTCCTTCACGCTGCCGGAAGGCACTTCGCTTGAAAAAACCACGCAGATGGCACAGGAAATGGCCGCGAAAGTTGAAGCGCTGCCGGAAGTCGCCTTCGTGGAAGCGCTGACGCATGGGCCGACGAATCACGCGCACCTTTTTATCGGGTTGGTGCCACGCACGGAACGAAAACGCACCCACGAGCAGATGGCCGGCGTGGTGCGCGGAATTCTGGGCGGCTATCGCAACATTACTTACAACGTGCGCTTGCCTTCCGTGTTGGGCGGCGAAACGTATTTCCCCATCGCGGCGGTGATTCGCGGGCCGGAAATCGAGCGCCTGGCGGAGATGAGCAAAAAAATCGCCAACCGCATGCGCCAGTTTCCGGAGCTGGTGGATGTGAATCCCAGCCTCAACCTGAACACACCGGAGTTGCAGGTAAAGCTGGATCGCCAGCGTGCTGCCGATATCGGCGTACGCATGACGGATGTTTCCGACTCCGTGCGGCTTTTCTATTCAGGCGAGGATGAGATCACGCGTTTCAAGGAAGGCTCGGAGCAATATCCGGTGGTGATGCAATTGCTTCCCGAGCAACGTGACAATCCGGACGTGCTCGCCAGCATGATGGTGCCTTCCACCAAGCTAGGCCAGGTGCGCCTGGAAAATGTTGCTTCCATCGTTCGCGGAGCGGGGCCCGCAACGCTGTGGCGCTACAACCGCGAATTCCAAGTGAGTGTGTTTGCCAACGTGGCGCCCGGCCATCCGCTGGACATCGGCGCGGCGCACACCGAGCAGGCCATCAAAGAGGTGGGCCTGCCACCCGGATATTCCTATCGTTTTTCCGGACAGGTAAAGGTGCTGGAGGAAACTACCTGGAATCTTTTGCTAGCGATGCTGCTGGCTTCCGTTTTTATGTACATGGTGCTGGCGGCGCAGTTCGAGAGTTTTTCGTATCCGTTCATCATCATGCTGACGCTGCCGCTTAGCATTCCCTTCGCGCTTTTCTCTCTGTGGATTACCGGGCGGGCTCTGAGCCTGTGGAGCGCGCTGGGCATGTTTCTGCTGCTCGGCATCGTAAAGAAAAACGGGATTCTGCAAGTGGACTACACCAACCGCTTGCGTGGCGCGGGTAAATCGGTGCGTGAAGCGATACTGGAAGCTAACCGCGTGCGCCTGCGTCCGATTTTGATGACCACACTTTCTATTGTGGCCGGTCTGATCCCGGTGGCTATCGGCATGGGGGCGGGTTCGGAGCAGCGCGCCTCCATCGCGGTGACCATCATAGGAGGGCAGACACTGTGCCTGCTGCTCACTTTGCTGATTGTGCCGGTGGCGTACTCGTATCTAGCCGAGCTTGAGGCCGTTCCGTGGCGCGAATCGGTGCGCAGGGTGTTCGGGCGAGCACGTTCTCCCGTTTCGGACTCGTCCGCCGACTGACGTTCTCCTGTGGATAACTCTGCTGTAACAAATTGTCGTTAATCCGTCCGTTTTCCCGCACCTGCTCGAGGTACAGGGTCCGCGTTGGACAACTTTGGCCCTCGGGTACAGTAGCATCGCCGCGAGCCTGCTCTTACTCTGCACTTGCTGCGGAAATCGGGGCCTCCGTTTCCGGGCAATCCAACACGTGGACGTTCTCAATGAAGCCTGTAAACGAAACACACAATTTTTATTTTTTCTGCAAATTGATTTTGCGTTTGACGGTGCTGCTGGCGGTGGTGGCCCTCAGTTTTGTTGACGCGCCTGGTGCGGCGGCAAGCGCGTCTTGTATAAGCTCTTCGGGATCTTGGGCTAACCAATTTTTGCCCACGACGGTCAGCGGCAGCTTCAAGGTGATTTATGATGCCACGCCGGCTTCGACAATCATGGACGCTGTCAGCGGCATTTCCTACGGTTTCGCCAACGGGTACACGGATCTCGCCGCGGCAATACGATTCAATTCGAACGGCAGCATTGATGCCCGCAACGGATCGGGTTTTACCGCCAGCAGCCACATCCCATACTCCAAAGGAGTGATTTACCGTTTTGTTTTCGATGTGAACGTGGCGACGCACACGTATACCGCTTCCGTGATCGTGGGGTCTTCGCAAAAGACCATCGGTACCAATCTGAAATTTCGCACCGAACAGTCGGCCGATAAGTACCTCAACAACGTGGGGGCACTCGGCGCCACCGGCACCATAAACATTTGTGGTCTGGCGATTTCCACGACTTCGTCGTCATCGGGATCCTTAGTCTTGAATGCCAGCGCCAGCAGTTTGAATTTTGGAAATGTGAACGCAGCCGCGGGAGGCACGGACCAAACTGTCACGCTCACCAATGCCGGCACTTCCAACGTCACCATCTCGAAAGTGTCGGTATCCGGTGTAGGCTTTACCGCCAGCGGCAGCGCATCTGGCCTCACGTTGAGCCCGAAACAAACCACGACGGTACGGACTACCTTCGATCCTTCCTCTACCGGCAATTACAGTGGGGCGCTGACGATCAGCAGCAACGCGACAAATTCACCGGCAAACATCACGCTGTCGGGGACCGGTGTGACGGGCACAGCGCACGCGGTTACTTTGACGTGGCAAAGCGCCGGATCGGGCGCAGCCGGGTACAACGTTTACGTCGGTTCGGCTTCAGGCGGGCCGTATTCGCGATTGAATACTTCGACGGTCTCCGGCCCGAGCTATGTGGATTCCAGCGTGCAATCAAAACAAAACTACTATTTCGTGGTTACCTCAATCAGTTCGGCAAATAAAGAAAGCGCACGTTCCGCCGAGGTAAAGGCGATCGTTCCATAAGATTTTAGAAACCTCACGCGGACGTGATAGCAACCTTCGTCGGTCTTCGCCGACGTCAGCGCAGCGCTAAAAGCTTGTCCGCGCGTTCAGATAACTTCGCAGGATCAAAAATCGGCGCCGAACAAGTGCGGCTGGTGCAGATAAACGCGGCCGCTACCTTCAATTCAGGGTACCGCACGTCGGGATTCGGCAGACGGCCCTCTTTCGTGTCCCACCACTCCAGACGTTTGAAGGTCGAAGGGTACCGCAAGGCCGCGCTGAAGAGTTCCCTGGCCGCAGCGTCGTTTTTATGCCCGACGATGGTCAGATGGAGCGGCTCAGACCCGATTTCGAGATCGGCGAGCAGAGCGCTGGATGCGGGCAATCGATCAACCACCGGTTTTGCCGCCAGGTAGCGCATCGCCTCCTTCGCCACTTCTTCATATGATGCATTCCCGGTGTAGTGAAATAGAAGGTTGGTGGTGCGTGCCACCGCAACGTTTTCGTCGCGCTGCAGAGTCGCCGGGGAACTATGGTCTGTTGGGGCCATCACGGTTAGAAAGCCTGCGCCTCCGGGCGCGCGGAAATTCTCCTTCACGAATTGCATCGTATTTTGAGCGCGCGTCAGCCATTCCCGGTCGCCCGTCGCGCCGTACAGGGTCACAAAAGCTCTGGCCATCGCAATGGTGTCGCCAAGGTACGGACCCTTCCGATCAGCCGCCGTTGAACCGTGCCGGAAACCGCCGCCAGGAATCGAGCGATTCGCCAGCACCCAACGAGTTGCCCGCAGCGCATCTCGCAAAGCGTCTTGATCACCTGTGGCCTGGTAGAAAGTGGCCAGCGCATTGATTGCCCAACCGTTCTCACGGGCGTATGACTTCTTGTCCACGCGAGGAATTCCAAGTTTCCGCCGCTGTGCATCATTCAGCGCGAAGTAATCCGCGCTGTGTTTGCCTTCGACCAAGTCAGCATCCTGGCTCGTGTAGAACGCGCCATCCGGTGAGGTCAAAAAGGTGCGGAGGTAACGTTGTATCTCCTGTGCGGCGTGGAGATACTGCGGATCGTGCCAGCGCGCGTACGCCAAGGAATAGATGCGCAGGTTTTCCGCCTGCATCTGCATGATTTTTTCGAAATGCGGCGAGTTCCAGTCTCCGCCGGTCGAGTATTGATACACGCCGCCCCAGGCAGGATCGAGGAGGTGCAGTTGTTCGTTCAAGGTCTGCCGCGCCATGCGTTCTGCGCGCTCATCCTTCTTCAGCCGCGCCAGGTCCATCGCGAACTCGACGGAATCCCAATCCAGAAATTTTTGGTCTCGCCCCCAACTGCCGTGCTCGCGGTCGTAGCCATTGAAGAAATTCCTGGTGAGTTCTTCGCGAAGCGCAGTTGTCAGCAAAGGCTCGCCCGGTAATTCTAATTTCGATTCCGGCTGCACGGAAGGACCGGGGGTAGGGTCGTCAAGGATGGCTTGCAGCATGGAAGCCATCTCATCGGGGGCAAGGTAGCCCTGGCGTTTCACGATTTCGTGACCATCGCCGTCAAAAACCACCGTGGCGGGCCAGCCGAAATCTTCATAGCGATTCGAAAGGTCGGGCCGCGAATCCTGATCCACTTTCAAGCTGATGTAATGCGCCTGCAGCAACTTGATAACCTGCGGGTCGGCGTAGGTAGTGGCGTCCATTACATGACACCAGTGACACCACACTGCCTCAAGATCCAGAAGCACAAACTTGCGGCTGCGCTTGGCTTCCGCGAATACCCCGTCCGACCACGGCCGCCAAGTCAACTTAGCGACGGGGTGGGCTGGGGCGGACTGCGCTGGTTTCACTCCAGATTGTAGCGGAGATGCCTGGGCGCTCGCACCGAGGCTAGCGAATAGCGTTGTAGTTGCAAGTATGGTAGCTAGTTTCATAGATGCACCGTAAACTACGGCATTATCGGTGCTTCGGATGGACTTGTCTGGACTACAGCCGGAACCGGTGCCCGACGTGACGCTCCAACACATCGCCCGCTTTCGTCAGTAATTTGAACGAATACATTTTCATTCCGGGTTAACTATTTCAGGTTTATGCTCGTTCTCTGGGAGCCCCTCGCGTCCAGTTCCCGGCGCTCAAACGTTTGTGCTGTTGCCGAGTCGGAGAATATCGTTGGCAGGATAGAGGGAAAAAAATGGCACTCGCGTCCGCGACTGTTTCAGTGAAATCCGCTTCGGCACAACAACCCTTGTCGCCCGAAGAGTTGCGCAAGGTGCACGCTTACTGGCGTGCCGCTAATTACCTGTCCGTGGGACAAATTTATCTGTATGCCAATCCGCTGTTGCGCGAACCGCTGGAGCTGAAACACATCAAGCCGCGGCTGCTCGGCCACTGGGGTACCACGCCTGGACTGAACTTTATCTATGTGCACCTGAATCGTCTGATCAAGATGCACGACCTGAATGTAGTGTACGTGGCCGGCCCTGGGCACGGTGGCCCTGGTCTGGTAGCGAATACCTACCTGGAAGGCACGTACAGCGAGGTTTATCCCGGCATCGCCCAAACTGAAGACGGCTTGAAAAAACTTTTTAAACAATTCTCGTTTCCTGGCGGAATTCCCAGTCACGTTGCGCCGGAAACGCCGGGCTCCATTCACGAAGGCGGCGAGCTGGGATATTCGCTCGCGCATGCTTATGGCGCGGCGTTCGATAATCCGGAGCTGCTGGTGTGTTGCGTCGTTGGGGACGGCGAGGCCGAAACTGGACCGCTGGCCACCAGCTGGCACTCGAATAAATTTCTAAATCCTGCGCGCGACGGCGCCGTGTTGCCGATCCTGCATCTGAACGGGTATAAGATCGCAAATCCCACGGTGCTCGCGCGACTAAGCGACGCCACGCTTACACAATTATTTTCTGGCTACGGGTACAAACCCTATTTCGTGGAGGGCCACGAACCTAAGGCCATGCATCAACTCATGGCGTCCACCTTCGACGCTGTTTTACGCGATATCGGCGAGATTCAAACTAAAGCGCGGAGTCAGGAAGCGGCAGAAATGCCGGCGTGGCCCATGATCGTGCTGCGTACTCCCAAGGGCTGGACTGGTCCGAAAATTGTGGACGGCAAGCCTGTCGAGGGCACCTGGCGCGCGCATCAGGTGCCAGTCACAAACTTCACCGGCCACCCGGGCCACATAAAAATTCTTGAAGATTGGATGAGAAGTTATAAGCCTGAAGAGCTTTTTGACCAGAATGGCAAGCTGCTCGCGGAGTTCGCAGAACTTGCGCCCCAAGGGACTCGCCGGATGGGCGCTAATCCTCACGCGAACGGAGGCTCGTTGCTACGCGGGCTGACGATGCCCGATTTCCGTGACTACGCGGTAACGTTTGCAAAACCCGGCACGGAATCAGAGGAGGCCACTCGTGTTCTCGGCAAGCTGTTGCGCGACGTGATGAAATTGAACGCCGAGACAAAGAATTTTCGTGTCTTCGGGCCCGATGAAACCGCTTCCAACCGGCTTGACGCACTGT
>JBBRPU010000171.1:0-7240 GCA_038227545.1 Candidatus Acidiferrales bacterium | reverse complement strand
TTGCACGCCAAAACTAACGCGATTTATGCCCGCCCGCACCCAGGCGGCAGCCTTCTCCGCATCAACTGTTTCGGGATCGGCCTCCAGTGTCACCTCTTCCAGTTCGCACGCAAAAGTAGTGCGGATGGTATCCAGAAGAGTCTGCAGGTGCGCGGGATCAAGCAGGCTGGGCGTTCCGCCGCCGATGTAAACGGTGTCGGGCCGCGCGTTCTCCGCAACGGCCAAAGGGAGATCAATGCCTGCGGCCGCGTAAAGAGTCTTGTGTTTTTCGATCTCGCGGCAGACGGATTGCACGTAGGGAGCAAATCGCGAAGAGGACACGACACCGGTATGAAAATTGCAATACGTGCATTTGGTCTGGCAGAAAGGGACCTGCACGTAGATGCCAAGGCTGGTCATTTGCACAAAAACTTTAACACAGCAGCCCACTGCGCGCCGAGGCGCAGGCTGCAGGTATCAGGAGACTCCCGGTACGATTTTCACCTGGAAGCGCCGCTCGCGCGGGCCATCAAATTCGCAAAAGAAAACTCCCTGCCAGCGCCCGAGCTGCAATTTGCCGCCCTCCACAAAAATGGTCGCACTCGCGCCCACCAGCACGGACTTCATGTGCGAATCGGAATTTCCTTCCGCATGACGGTAAGGCCCTTCGAAAGGGATTAATCGATCGAACGCGCTCTCCAAATCCGTGGCCACATCCGGATCGGCGCATTCGTTGATCATCACCGCCGCAGTCGTGTGCGGCACGTACACGTAGCAAATCCCCTCCGGCACACGCGATTTCTCCACGGCTTGCTGAACCTGCTTCGTGACGTCAATCAACTGCGTGCGTCGCGAGGTTTTTATTTTTAACTCCTGGACAGGCACATCCGCCTCATCATCCGATTACGAAAGTTGCACGATGCAATGCTGGCTTAAATTCTTGCTGCCGCACATTTTCTGCAGGTCCCCCAAAGCTCCCGGTCCCCACCTTGCGAGGAACGGCAAAAGACAAAGCTCCCGCGACTGCAACGTTTTGTGCGGATAAAGCAGATGTTCCAGAAACGCCTCGTGATTCACAAGCAACCCCGCTTTTTCATCCTGTGCGCGCCCGGTTTTGCGCCGCAGCTTATCTATCTGGTAGTCGATTTTCTTGCGCGCCGTTTCCACCGCGCCCTGCAACGTAGGATCCAGCTTTTCAATCTGCCGTTTCAGCTTGTCCAACATTTTCATCACTTCTTTATGGTTGCAGTCGAAGTCGCGCGAAAGCTCTTTCGGCACCGATACCAGCTCCATCCGCCTGCGCACTTCCTGCGAACCAGCCCAGATGTCCTCCACTTTCAGCTTGTAAGCACGCAACAATTTGGCGCCCTTGATGTCCACTAGCGTGAATCCCGGTCGCGGCAAAATCGTCGGCATGCGCCCCAACACCTGTTTGTAAACCACTTCTGACTGGGCGAAATAAGAAATCTCTGCCGCTCCACCGATGTACGCAACCGTCGGGAGCAAGTAGTCCTGCACCACCGCACGCAGAAGCGCGCTGGGGCTGAAGTTTTGCGGCTCGGCATCAACCGCTGCCAGCAATTCGCTTTTGCTCCAATGTTTCTGACCGGCAGCAAATTTCTCGGCGCCGGACGCCACGATTGGATTTCGCGGACCTTCGCCCATATAAAAGAGCAACGTACTCTTGGCCGTGACCTTAACTTGCGGAGCGTAACCTGCCGCTTCCAATTCTTTTCCTCGCTGCAGCAATTTGTCGTTCAGCAGGTCGCGGTCGGCAATGGCCTGCCGATAAATCGGCGCAGCGACGCGGTGCAGCGCGTGTTCGAGGGGATCAAGCAGGATCAACCCCTGTGCGGAAAACAATCTGGAGAATAGTTTCGCAAACGAACTGCCGTACGTTTCCAGCGGGTTGTAGCATTCCTTCAAAAGTTGCGCCAGCAGCACGCTTCCCTGCCTGCTCAGGAGATCAGCGGCCTCGTGAACTTGTTCTTCCACCTGCTGACCGAGCGGAACGTTTCCCACCGGTCGTCCGGCAGCCGCGGCCTCCGGAGCCGCGAGTTCGAAACGTTTCAACTCGCCGTCCTGGAACCAGCTCACGTGACGAACTTCGTCAATGTCGTGATCTTCGGTGGCCATCCAGAACACCGGCACCGCTTCGATTCCTGATTTCGTCAGCTCAGCGGCAAGTTGAATCGCCGTGAGCGCTTTATAAAATGCGTACGCCGGCCCGCTGAAGAGCCCCACCTGTTGCCCGCTCACAATCGCGACCGCGCCCTTTTCCAGGCGCGCTAAATTTTCGAGCGCCGCCGGTCCACCACCGAAGCGCATGTTTTGTTCCCGCAGTATCGCGACCACTTCCTTGCGCCGGTCACCGGGAAATTTGAGCTCGCGAGCCACACGCGTCACCGAGGCCAACTTCGGCGCATGGGCATAAAAATCTTCCACACGGGAAAATTTATCAACGTAATCGAGAAAGAGCTTTGACTGGTGAGGGAGCCTGTGGGACGCGAGGGCGCGACAGTCCATGAGCCGTTAGATGATACCTGCGCGGAAACGTCTCATCAAACGCCACAAATATTACAACTCAAGCGGAAGCCATAATGGGCTGCTCGATGGTGGCCAGGAATGCGGTGATCTTCGACTTGTGCTCTTCAGATAGCGGTTGCAGCGGCAGCCGGGGGTCGCCGCCGCGATACCCGCGGTAGTCCATCGCACATTTGACACCGGCGATGCCAAATCGCGAAACAATCAGACTGGAAGCGCCCAGAAGCAGCTTTTGCAGCTCGCGCGCCTGATCTAGATGGCCTTCTTTGTGCAGCCGGTAAAGCATCGCGCATTTCTCAGGAAGCGCGTTCGCCAGAGCCAGAATAGCCCCGCGCGCGCCAACGGCTAGACACGGGAACACCGTGGCCGCCGCACCCACCAGGACCTGAAATTCAGGCGGTGCGCCGGCGATCATCTCGGAAATGCGCTGAATATTCCCGGAGCTGTCCTTGATGCCAATGATGTTGGGATGCGCGGCGAGCGCGATGGTTTCGGGAGCTTCCAGCGCCAACCCGGTGAAGATGGGCACGGAGTAGAGCAGAACCGGAATCGGCGACTGGTCCGCAACCCGCCGGTAGTGCGCAATAAGCGTTTCCGGTTTATAGGCCGGTTTGTAGTAGTACGGCGTTTTCACCAGCGCGACGTGATAACCCAGCGCAGCGGCGCGCCTGGTCCGCTCGATCGTTTCCGCGGTGGACTCCGCACCTGTCCCGGCAATAAGCTTTTTGCCAGGCGCTGCCGTTTCTTTCACTGCACTGAGAATCCCGTCCGTCTCACTCGACTGCACCAAAACCGACTCGCCCGTGGATCCCAGCACCACGTAGCCGGCAAGATCTGTTTTGTTGTAGCGCTCTATGTTGTGTTTCAAATCCGCGAGCGATACTGCGCCGTCCGCGCCGAAAGGCGTGGTCAGTGCCGGGTAGACTCCGGAGAGGTCCAACATTATTTTCCCGCCGCTGCTAGTCTAAAGTCTGTTCGCCTAACTATTTGAAGCGGCCACTTTCCCGCGATGTAAATCCTGTAATGCCGCAACTTCGATGCCTTGGTTCAGCAAAGCCTCGATCCCACGCGCCGCCGCGTGCGCGGCGGCCAGCGTAGTGATACACGGAATGTTATAGCGAATGGCCGCCCGCCGAATGGATCTTTCATCGTAGAACGATTCCCGACCCAGCGGCGTGTTAATAATCAAATCGATTTTCGCGGTTTTCACCAGGTCCACGATGTTGGGGCGGCCTTCGTTTACCTTAAAAACTTCTTCCGCCTCAATGCCCGCGGCCTCCAGTGCCGCCGCCGTCCCACGCGTGGCCATCAGCTTGAAGCCAAGTGTATGTAGTTCTTTTCCGAGAGCCCCGACTTGTTTTTTGTCGCGATCATTTACGCTCAAAAACACGGTGCCCTTGCGCGGCAAACGCTGGCCCGCGGCCAGCTGCGCTTTGGCGAAAGCCAATCCATACGAAGTGGAAATCCCCATCACCTCGCCGGTCGAACGCATTTCAGGTCCCAGGATGGTGTCCACGCCGCGAAATTTGTTGAACGGAAAAACCGGCGACTTCACCGAATAGAATTCGTGCACAGCGATTTCTGAAACGCCGTGATGATGCACCAGCGGCAGCTTCATGGTGGACAATTTCTTGCCGGCCATCAGCCGCGCGGCCACTTTCGCCAACGGCACGCCCGTGGCCTTGCTGACAAATGGCACCGTGCGGGAAGCGCGCGGGTTTACTTCCAGCACGTAAACCACATCGCGTTGAATGGCGTATTGCACATTCATCAGCCCGACGACTTTTAGCGCCACCGCGAGCCGCCGCGTATATTCGCGAATAGTCTCGATTGTTGCAGGCGCCAAACTCACCGGCGGCAGCACGCACGAGGAGTCGCCCGAGTGCACGCCAGCTTCCTCGATGTGTTCCATGATTCCGCCGATGACCACGTCGGTGCCGTCGGAAAGCGCATCTACATCCACCTCCGTCGCCTCCTCCAGAAACTGGTCAATCAGCACCGGACGAGCCGGCCCCATCAGTGCAGCTTGGGCGACATACTCCTGCACCGTGTTCACGTCGTAAGCGATCACCATGGCGCGCCCGCCGAGTACGTAACTCGGCCGCACTAGAACGGGCAAGCCGATTTCGCCCGCCACCCGCGCCGCTTCTTCGGGAATCAGTGCGGTACCGTTCCGCGGCTGCGGAATGCGCAGCTCGTCGAGCAGTCGCCCGAAGCGGCGCCGGTCTTCAGCCAGGTCAATGGATTCTGGCGCGGTGCCCACGATCGGCACGCCGTTGCGCTTCAGCTCCAGCGCAAGATTCAGCGGCGTCTGCCCGCCGAATTGCACGATCACCCCTTGCGGCTTTTCCTGCTCCACCACCGCCAAGACATCTTCCAACGTCAGCGGTTCGAAATAAAGCCGGTCGGACGTGTCGTAGTCCGTCGAAACCGTTTCCGGATTGCAATTCACCATGATGGTTTCAAATCCATCTTCGCGCAGGGCAAACGACGCGTGGCAGCAGCAATAGTCGAACTCAATGCCCTGCCCGATGCGGTTTGGCCCGCTGCCGAGAATCATGATTTTCGGCCGAGTGGTGGCCTGGGATTCGTTTTCATCTTCATATGTCGAATACATGTACGGCGTGAAGGATTCAAATTCCGCGGCGCACGTATCCACCCGTTTGAATACCGGCGCCACGTCGTAACGCGCGCGCTGCAATCGCACCGCGGCGGGCGTGGTCTTCCACATCTGCGCCAGTTGCTCGTCGCTGGTGCCGTGACGTTTCACTTCGCGCAGTAATTCTTTCGAGGCTGTCTCCACCGTCACACGGGCGGCGCGCTTGTTCATAGCCACAATTTCTTCTATCTGCTGAATAAACCACGGATCAATTTTTGTAAGCTCGATAATTTCTTCGGTAGGCAGTCCGCGCTCCACCGCCGTCAACAGCCAATGAATGCGGTCGGGCCGCGCAGTTGCCAGTTTTTCGCGCAGCAACGAATCCGGCGTTTCCGCCGGCGCGCGCCAGGGAGAGCTCGGCTCCAGAGATCGAATGCCCTTCTGCAACGCCTCTTTAAAAGTTCGTCCGATGGACATCACTTCGCCCACGGACTTCATCTGCGTACCCAGCGTGCTGTCGGCCCCCGGAAACTTCTCGAATTGCCATTTAGGAATTTTCACCACCACGTAATCAATGGTCGGCTCGAAACACGCGGGAGTCTGCTTGGTGATGTCGTTGGGAATTTCGTCCAGCGTCATACCCACGGCCAGGCGCGCGGCGATTTTCGCAATAGGAAACCCCGTGGCCTTACTGGCTAGCGCGGAGCTGCGCGACACCCGCGGATTCATTTCAATCACGGTCATCTTGCCGTTTTCCGGATTCACGGCAAATTGCACGTTGGAGCCGCCCGTTTCCACTCCGACTTCCCGCACGATCGCCGCCGCTGCATCGCGCATACGCTGATATTCCTTGTCGGTCAGCGTCTGCGCCGGCGCCACCGTGATGGAATCGCCGGTGTGCACGCCCATGGGATCAAAATTTTCAATGGTGCAGATGACCACGAAGTTGTCACGGTGATCGCGCATCACTTCCAGTTCGTATTCCTTCCACCCGAGCACGGACTCTTCTACCAGCGCTTCGTGTACCGGGCTCATCTCCAGCGCATGCGAAATCGCCTCGCCGAACTCCTCCCGGTTGTACGCGATGGACCCACCGGTTCCTCCGAGCGTGAATGACGGACGAATCACCAGCGGAAATCCCAACTGATCGCAGAGTCGCAGAGCGTCCTGCGCATTATTCACCAGCGCCGATGCCGGAACTTCTAACCCAATTTTTCGGCATGCATCTTTGAACCACAGCCGGTCTTCCGCAACTTTGATGGCGCGCAGCGACGCGCCAATCATTTCCACGGAGTGTTTTTCCAGAATGCCGCTCTCCGCCAGGTCCACAGCGAGGTTCAGCGCGGTCTGCCCGCCGACGGTTGGCAATAGTGCATCCGGTTTTTCCCGCGCGATAATTTCTTCCAGATATTCTTTGGTCAGCGGCTCGATGTAGGTGCGCTGCGCGATTTCCGGGTCAGTCATGATCGTCGCGGGATTCGAATTCACCAGCACCACTTCGTAGCCTTCCGCGCGCAACGCTTTGCACGCCTGCGCGCCGGAATAGTCGAACTCGCAAGCTTGTCCGATAACTATCGGCCCCGAGCCGATGATCATAATTTTCTTCAGGTCTGTACGCTTAGGCATCCGCTAGAGCAGGCTCCCGCCGAAAAAATGGCACCACTTGGCTGCGAGAAACTATCGCCGCGCTTCTTTCATCAAATCCGTGAACTGCGTGAACAGGTAATGTGAGTCGTGCGGCCCCGGCGACGCCTCCGGATGATACTGCACACTGAACAGTGGCAGCGATTTGTGCCGCATGCCTTCGTTGGTGTGGTCGTTCAAGTTGACGTGCGTAACTTCCACGTCGCTCGAGGGCAGCGATTCCGGATCCACACAAAAACCGTGATTCTGCGCCGTAATTTCCACTTTCTTCGTTAACAGATTTTGCACCGGATGATTAGAGCCATGATGCCCGAATTTTAGCTTGAACGTCTTTCCACCCAGAGCGAGCCCGCACAATTGGTGCCCCAGGCAGATTCCGAACACCGGCACTTTGCCTAGCAACTTGCGGATATTGTCCACGGCGTATTCGACAGGCTCCGGATCGCCAGGCCCATTCGAAAGAAACACACCGTC
>JBBRPU010000170.1:0-7283 GCA_038227545.1 Candidatus Acidiferrales bacterium | reverse complement strand
GGTTTCAACCTTCCGGCGTTCATCATCGCCCTGCTGATTACCGCCATCCTGGTGGTCGGCATCAAGGAAAGCGCGCGATTTAATGCCACCATCGTGGTAATTAAAGTCGCAGTGGTGATTTTTGTGATCGGCCTGGGCTTCAAATATGTCTCTTTCGCGAATTGGGGCAGCGACTGGCATTCTTTTGCGCCCATGGGTTTCAGCGGTATAGGTGCGGGCGCGGCGTATATATTTTTCGCCTACATCGGCTTCGACGCCGTTTCCACCACCGCGCAGGAAGCAAAAAATCCGCAGCGCGACCTGCCCATCGGAATCATCACTTCGCTGCTGGTTTGCACCGTGCTGTACATCGCCGTAGCGGGGGTACTGACCGGCATGGTGCATTGGCAGGACATCAACATTGAGGCCCCGATTGCGCGAGCCTTCATGGACCGCGGCCTTTCCACCGCTTCTCACATCATCACCTTGGGTGCGCTGGCGGGACTTACCAGCGTCATGCTGGTCATGCTCCTGGGGCAGACCCGCGTGCTCTACGCCATGGCCAATGATGGATTGCTCCCCAAAAAGTTCTTCGCCGCCATCCACCCGAAATTCCGCACCCCTTACAAGAACACCATGCTCGTCGGACTGCTGGCCGCCATCGTCGGCAGCGTCACGCCCATTGATGACATCGGCAAGATGGTGAACATCGGCACGCTGCTGGCGTTCGTCATCGTATGTATCGCGGTGATGGTCCTGCGCAGCACCAACCCCGCGCAAGCGCGGCCTTTTCGCACACCGTGGGTGCCGGTGGTTCCCATACTCGGCATCATTTTCAACGGTTACATGATGTACAAGCTAGGTTGGGTGAACTGGGCGCGACTCATCGTGTGGCTAATCATCGGCCTGGTCATTTATTTCACCTACAGCCGTCACCACAGCCGTATCAGCAACCCACAACCTAAGTAGTTTCGAACGTAGTTTGGCGGATTCGATCAATGAATTGCAGAGATCCGCATAGCTCAATCTGGAGTGTTAGGTTTTGCTGAACTGATGTGCAGGTCCGAGGGAGGTTGAAGTCTAAAAATTATCTCACGCGTGCGTATAGTCCACAGGCGCACCTTCGCGTGTTTTCGCGGGAGGTTTGTTCGCGAGTTCCGCACTGGCGGCACGGAGTCCATTTGCAGCCCACAACCCAATGCTGAAAATAATAGCGCCAAAAAGCAGCACTGCGATGAATACTTGAGTCGTCGTCACTTAGCGTCTGCTTTCACCGGCGTTGTCCCCCAAATTCCGAGAATCATCGCCCAAACCAAGAATACGCCCGAAACGACCGAAGTCCAGATAATTAGCGGACCAGTCACAGCCTGTTTGCCATACAAGACGATCGTATCCAAAACCGGAAAGACAAAAATAAGCACGGCGGCATCGAGCAGGAATTGTTCGGTCAGAGCTAATAACTTTGCGAATTGAGCCGGCGCCAGATGGGGTCTCCCGAGTTTCAAGGGAAGTTAATAATATATGTATATAACTCCTGTGTACATACTAACTAGCACGCTTCGCGAGCTGGACTGGCTTCATCCGTTTTTCATCACGCCCGAACTTCAGGTACAGTATTGGTTCTGCGTCTGACTGATGACTGCGACCTCTTCTAATCTTAAAAATTTCTGGCGTCGCCTTTCGGGCTTCGACATCGTTGCCCTGATCATTCTTCTCCTGGGTACTGCGGCGCTGCTGGCGGGATTCCACAGTGGAATGTTCAGCTTCCTGAAATTCCTCGCGGCATTGTCGGTGTTTTATCTGCTCTTCCGCTTCATCAGTTGGTGGCGCTCGCGGCTGCTGTGGAGCTTGCGCAATCGCCTGATCGTGGCGTACCTGTTCATCGCGCTCGTGCCCATACTTTTAATCCTGACCCTGGGCGTCGTCGCCGGGCGCATTCTGTATTCGCAGCTCGGTGCCTACTTGCTGTATGAAGACATCCACGCGCGCATTGACACGCTGGGCGATATGGCCGAACACATTGCCGCAGCCCACCAAACACCCTTGCGCGGAACCAGCGAGCAGGAAAGCGAAAAGATACTCGCGTCGCAATCTCACGTGGTACACGATGGAGAGCTGCCAGGCCTGGTCATCACTTTTTCCGACGACACCGGGTTTCTCCGAAAAGTAGCGCCGGGCGCCAACGCCTACGCCGGGCTGCTTCAGGAGGAAGATAAGCTTTCCTTGATAGGTATTCGCGCCATGCCCGGCACCCCTCCGGAGCGCGTGGTGAAATTGCAGGTGCCCGTTACCCCGGAGCTGCTTTCGGCGGTGGCCCCCGATGTCGGCGCGATTCAATTGAATTTGATGCAGAAATATACGGGCGCCTCCGGGCAGGCGGTGATCTATGAGTCGGCCAGCGAGCGCTACTCCTCCGGTGGCCGGATTGTGGCGCGCTCTCGAGCGCTGCAGGCAGAAGGGTTCTGGTTAGACCCGGCCGTCAGTGTAGTCTCGCGATTAAGCTCCGTTTACATTTCGCCCGATGGAAATGTGGAGCACAACCATCCAGTGCTGGCGAGCACCAATGCGCGGCCGTCGCGCTTGAACGCAAAAATCTTCAACTCCCTCGGCGACCTTCGCGACTCATACCTTTTGCTGCTTGTTATGGTCGGCGTGATCTTCATGCTGATTGAGATTGCCGCGCTGGTCATCGGCATCAACATGACGCGGCAAATCACCAGGGCCATCGCGGATCTGTACCAGGCCACGCAATATGTTCAGTCCGGAGATTTGACCCATCGCGTGCGAACCGAGCGCCGAGACCAACTGGGTGTGCTGGGCGAATCTTTCAACCTGATGACCGGGTCCATCAGTGGCCTCATCGAAGAACAAAAACAGCGCCAGCGCCTTGAAAACGAAATCTCTATCGCGCGCGAAGTGCAGAACCAACTTTTTCCCAAACGCCTACCCTCCGTTCCCGGCGTGGAAGTGGAAGCCATTTGCAAAGCGGCGCGCTCCGTCAGCGGCGACTATTACGATTTTATTCAGATGAGTCCCACGCACATCGCCGTGGCCATCGCGGACATCTCAGGGAAGGGAATTTCCGCCGCCCTGCTGATGGCCAGCCTGCAGGCGGCGCTGCGCAGCCAGTTGCTGATGGATGGCAGCGAGCATCTGGGAACCGGCGAATTGGTTTCGCGCTTGAACAAACATCTGGTGCGCAACACCGCCGATGACCGCTTCGCGACATTTTTTATTGCGGTGTACGACAGCGCGACCCGCACCATGCGCTACACCAACGCCGGTCACCTGCCATCATTTCTGATGAGCAAAAACCAAGCGGTGCACCTCGATAAGGGCGGCATGGTCCTGGGCGTTTACGAAGAATGCGAGTACGAGGAGAATTCCGTTACCGTTCCCGCCGATGCGCTGCTGGTGGGTTACAGCGACGGCTTGGTGGAACCGGAAAATGTTTACGGCGAAGAATTCGGCGTGCGACGGCTCGAGGACGCCGCGGGCCGGGTGCAGGGATCCTCGCCCAGCAGCGTCGCGCTCTCGCTGATGACCGCCGCGGAAGAATGGGCCGGCAGCGCGGAACAAGCCGACGATATGACCGTGATCGTCGCGCGCTTGCGCTAGAAGGCGCTGCGGCGCTGGGCTATACTTACTGGCTTCCAATTAATTTTTGCAGGGAGACGAATGTCGCTTCGCAATCGAGTGGCGTTGGTGACCGGAGGAAGTCGCGGTATCGGGCGCGGAATCGCCGTGGGGCTGGCGCAAAATGGCGCTCGTGTGGCGATTGCGTACCGCTCCAACAAGCCCGCCGCGCAGCAAACCCTGCGGCTATTGCAAGCCATCGGAGTGGAATGCGTCGCGGTGGAGACCGACATATCGGATCCCACGCGTGCGGAGCAACTGGTCAAAACCGTTGCCGACCGTTTCGGCCGCCTCGATATTGTGGTCAACAACGTGGGAGACTTTCGCTGGGGCACGGTGTCAGAATCTTCTCTGGAAGATTGGCAGGGGATTTTTTCCTCGAATTTATTGACTTGTTTGTACGTAACTCGCGCGGTTTTGCCGCACATGCGCAAGGGCCGCTGGGGACGCATCATCAATCTGGGCGCTGTGGGAGCGGAGCGCGCCTTCGGCCAGGCCAAGATTTCCGCTTACGCCGCAGCTAAAGCCGCGGTCGTGGCGTTGTCCCGTTCCTTGGCGCTCGAAGAAGCCAAGAACGGGATCACCGTGAACGTCGTCAACCCTTCCAGCATTGACGAGAACGAATTGACGCTGAGCGAAGCGCGCAGCATGCGCGACGCACGTTTTCCCATCGGCCGGCCTCCCACTGTCGAAGACGTGGCCGCCACGGTATCTTTTTTCGCCTCCGAAGAAGCTGAATACGTCACCGGACAGGTGATGAATGTCAGCGGCGGATGGATGCTGTAACTCCGGTAGCGACTCAATGAAAGCACTCACTGCAGCAGAAATGCGCGAGGTGGATCGGCAGACCACCGCGCGTTTTGGCACTTCCGCTTTGCAACTGATGGAAGTTGCCGGGCAACGTGTGTGCGATGCGATTTTGCGGGAGATTGACGGGCGGCATGGGCCAGGATTGCGTCACGCAGTGCGCGTTTCGATTTTGTGCGGCAAAGGAAATAACGGTGGCGACGGATTTGTTGTAGCGCGGCACTTGAAGGTCTCCGGAATAGAGCCGCAGCTTTTCGTTTTCAGCGACCCCGCGAAGTTCAGCGGCGATGCCGGCGAGAATCTCCAGCGTTGGCGTGCCTCCGGCGGCGCTATGCAGGTAGTGAACGATGAAGGCGGTTGGAGCCAACATCGGCAAACCATCAAGAATTCCGATGTGATTGTTGATGCGCTCCTGGGAACGGGGCTGCGCGGCCCGGTGACCGGCCTGCTCGCCAAGGTGATCTCCGATGTGAACGAAGATTCGCGCAACGCCACGATGGTGGGCCCTAGCCTGATCATCTCCGTAGACTTGCCATCTGGATTGCCGTCCGACGGGGAAGCGGCAGAAGGCCCGGTGCTCCACGCACACAGAACGGTCACGTTCACCGCCCCGAAAATTGGACAACTGCTCAGCCGTGACGCTGCTGCCGGCGGCAAGTTCGATGTAGTCCGAATAGGTTCGCCATCGGCGTTGGTGGACGAATTGGGAAAGAGTCAGGTTCGATCGTTGGACGCGGAGGAATTTTCGAGCCTGCCATTGGTGCGGGCTGCCGATTCGAACAAGGGCACTTTTGGCCACGTCCTAATCGTCGCGGGCTCGCTGGGAAAAAGTGGTGCAGCAATTCTCGCCGGTCGCACGGCTCTGCGCGCCGGCGCCGGACTCGTCACCGTAGCGACGCCTTCGGTGATTTTGCCAATTGTAGCCGCCGCGCAGGCCGAGTACATGACCGAACCGTTACGCGCCGCGCCTTCGGGAACTATTGCTCTGCAAAACGTTCAAGCCGGTGCATGGAAAAGGATCGAAAAAGGCAAAAGTGCTTTAGCCATCGGCCCCGGACTCGGCAATGATGCGAAAACGCAGCAATGCATTCGCCAAATCGTGCGCAGCACCGAGTTGCCCGTCATCCTGGATGCTGACGGCCTGAACGCCTTTGCCGGCCGCGCCGATGAATTGAAAAAAAGAAAAACCAGGTTTCTTGCCATCACACCTCATCCCGGCGAAATGGCCAGACTCCTCGGCAATTCCACGGGAGAGGTTCAAGCCGACAGATGGAAAGCGGCGCGCGACGCCGCCGAGCAGTGGGATGTGCACGTGATCTTGAAAGGTTTTCACACCATCATCGCGTCGCCAGGTGGCACCATCTTTGTAAATACGACTGGCAATGCCGGCCTGGCTAAGGGTGGCACCGGAGATGTGCTAACCGGACTCCTCGCCGCGCTCACCGCGCAATTCAAGACCGATGATTGGGCGCGGATTTTGGCACTGGGCGTATTCCTGCACGGGTTATCTGCCGACTTGGCGGTCGTCGGATTGGACCCTTCTGGACTGCTCGCTGACGACGTCATCGCCATGATTTCGGCCGCGCGCGCCAGCCTTCTACAGGAGCTGCAAAAAATTGGCTGAGGAAGTCGTCACCAATTCCGCCGAAGAAACCACCGACTGGGGCCGGCATTTTGCCACGCGCCTTAAGCCTCCAGTTCTCTTGCTGCTTTCCGGTGAGCTGGGCAGTGGCAAAACCACGCTCACGAAGGGAATCGTCGCGGGCTTAGGCGCCGCCACCGAAGACGACGTGACTAGCCCCACGTTCACGCTCGTGCACGTTTACGGTAACGCGAAAAAAGCGTCCGCCAAGGTTTATCACGCCGATCTTTACCGCATCGTGAATTTCCACGATTTCGAAACGCTCGGCCTGGAAGACGTTTTCGATCAGCCCGCGGTGGTAATTCTGGAATGGGCCGAGCGCTTCCCACTTCCTGCGCCATGGCCGCAAATACGCATCCGGCTCGAGCACCTCGAAGGCGACCGGCGGCGCTTGACGATCAACTTCGGTCCTGGTGACCAGCTGACGGCTAACTCTCAAGCAACGTTTTAGCGCCCATTTCTTGCCGCTTTTCACCTCCGCGCTAAACTGGAGGCAGTTCTCGCTGGTGGAGTGCATGTGGCCAACGTATCCGTGACGCCCAGCGCGATGGAAGCGCCGCGCTTCGAACTCAAGAGCTACAACGTCACCATTCCCATGGGTTCGTTATCCATTGGTGTGGACAACATTCATCACGACGTTTTTTTGAGTCCCCGGTTTGTGCAGGCCTCGCGTGACTATTTGTTCGATGTCATCCGTCAAAATACCAAGGCTGCATATTTTCCCGGGATGGAGTTACGCACCTCGCGCGTGCCAGACGGCGCCGCTTTCCGCAAACTGTTGATAGACCTGCTGCAAAGCTCCCTGACTCAAGCGAAGTACCACAAAAACATCGAAATGGATTTGTTGTTCCGCCTGACGCTATTGAAATTCCTGATCGCCGAGACCGGTAACCAGTTTTCCAACCTGATCCTGGAAGGCAAGGAATGGATCCGCCAGCGCGGTGAGCATTTCGAACGGAGCCAGGCCGCCCACGTCATCAAAGCGCGGCTGTCGGAATTGCAATCTGTGCGGCGCTCGGTCATCCGCGCGGTCGGACAGCAAGTGGCTCAAATGGTTGTAGACGTGGAAGAAAACGTCATCATCAAAGCGCGCCGCGCGCTTTTCGGAGACGATTTTGCGCCACTGTACGATTTATTGAAGAACCGCCTGATTTTTCTGGATGGCGGCAAGGATGACGTTTATTTCCTCGAACACTACGTGCTGCTTGGCAACTATGCT
>JBBRPU010000169.1:0-7293 GCA_038227545.1 Candidatus Acidiferrales bacterium | reverse complement strand
GATCATTGAAGAATTCAAAGAAGAGCTGGCAGGGTATTCCACCTCGAAGGGGACGGTGCAATTCCCCTCGGACAAGCCTATGCCCGCCACGCTTGTCAAAAAAATGGTCAGGGCTCGCGTCGCAAACCACAACATAAGCGTAAGCAAAAAGTAAGCGCGCTGACCGGTATTTTCGAGGCCCGTTTTGGGCACCCGACCAGCCGGGCGCTTACATTCAAATTTCCAATACTAAGCAATAGAAATTCAAATTATTGAGGGGTATACTCCCCGGTATACGGTGCCTGTCCGTTCGGGCAGACACGGTGTGCGGTTCCGCAGGGAGGTTTCCATGGACTCACCAGTATTTACCGGCCCCCTCTATTACCTGTTAGTCGCCTGGGCGGTGGTCACAGGAATCTTCTTCATCCTCCTGGTCTGGCGTACTTTGCTCGCCAACCGGGAAGACGATCAGATTTTCCTGGATTCAGCCCAGGAGCATATGGCCAGAGAGCAGCGGGAATTGGTGGCTAGAATAATGCGGCTTTCGAAGCCCATTACCACCACCGGCATTACCGCTGGCACGTTGCTGCTGGTCATTGCCGGGATGTGGATTTATCAGGGACTGAAGAGTTTCTAGCGCGCGGGACCGGCCGAAGAGATTTTTTCAGGCCACCCGATCGCCAAACTTCAGTACTCAGCGGAGATTCTGTGGCTCCGTGATTTCGGCCTACTGGCCGCGCGGTTTGCTGGCGTCCGGTTGGCTGGATGGCGGTGTGCCCGTTGCGCCTGCAGCGCCGGTGCCGCCCGATGCGTTCGCCCCCGGAGTTATCTGCCGCACCATTGAGGTGTGGTTGTGCACGATGATCCAGTGATTGTTTCTCTTCTCCATTATTAACGTGGTTTGTCCCTGCGCGGCGGTCGGCTGTCCGTCGGAGGTAGCCGCAAAATCCCACTGGTAGCAAATCCAGCTCACGTTGCCCGCTACCTTGATCACGCTGTTCGAACGGTCCATGCGCACCTGCTGCATGCGGGCGTGCTGCTGCTGGTAAACCGCGAGGTAATTTGTCCACCCGATGATGGGCGGAGCGTACGCGCCATTTACCACCGTCACGTCGTCGGCGTAATCCTTGTGCAATTTCTCGATGTCGCCGAGCTGCCAGGCGCCAAGCATCTCGGAAACCGTGTAGTCAATCTGGTTTTCGTCCGACATTGGCACCAGAAGATTGGTACTGTCGGCGGGGGTAATCACCGGCGGTTTCTTTTTTTTGTCTTTCTGAGCCGCGGCGGGCGAGGCGCAGGTTAACGCCAA
Source organism: Candidatus Acidiferrales bacterium (assembly GCA_038227545.1). Lineage (GTDB taxonomy): Bacteria > Acidobacteriota > Terriglobia > Acidiferrales > UBA7541 > Acidiferrum. The sequence goes on along the minus strand of JBBRPU010000169.1, from coordinate 6,005 downwards.
CACCGCGATCATGGCGAAGGCTACAAAGAATTGCAGGGCGCGGGGGATTTCACCGCTCGTTCCCAATGTTGTACTGCGCGAAGTTGCCATAAGAATCTTCATTCTTAGCAAAACTCCTTTTGAACAGAAACATTTCTGAGAGAGAACTGCTAGAGGATAGCACGCCAGATTTCGGCCAAGAGCGGTGTGTCCAGTTGGTCCATGCGAAAGCGCAGGGCACACGGGCTCAGGCTTGAGCTGCGCATCCGACGAGCGTTACATATTTGCATCGCCCCGCCCTGCACTAAAGAACAGGAGCGGCTTAGGGCACAACTTGGTGTTTCCCGCGTCGCGGCTGCAGGGTTGTCTGCCAGACTTGTAGCAGGGCAAACTGCCCTGGATGTGGAGAAAGAAGATGGCGGAATCGGCGGCGGACAACTCGTCTTCGTCCAAATCACTTTTGTGGATGATGATCGCAGTGTTTATCGGGCTCAGCGGATTGCTGGGCGGCGGGCTTTTTCTCGCTAACCGCATGGTGCGCTCGATGGGCCTGGCGGCCGCTACCAGCAAGGGCACGATTCGAACTCCTGCAGGAAGTTTTCGGCTGGAACAAAAAGGCGAGGTCGGGCCGGGATTGCCGGTATATCCCAACGCGGCCATGGTGCTGCCGACTGATAAAGCCACCTCGGTGGCGATGGAAGAACGCAAGGCGGGCATCAGCACGGTGACGTACCAGACGCGAGACACGCGCGACTCTGTGGATATGTGGTACACCAAGCACCTGAGTCCGGAATTTGCACGGCACGATTCGGGCGAGAAACCGCTCCCGGACGTTTTTCGCGATGCGCGCGTTTCCGACAGCGACATTGCGTTTCTCGCGGAGCGCGGCCGGCAGGTGCGCATCGTGGCGCTGTCGCTGGACGCCACCGGAACTTCCATCTCGTTGCTGCGCTTCGACAAAGCTCCCGGGCAGTAGAGCTGCACGATTCACGACTCGCCACCACGAAATAAAACGCCCCGCAATCGTATGAACTTTGTAGCAGCCCCTCTCGCCGTCTGGTCCATGCCCCTAATCCGTACCGCCGGACAGTAGCGGGTAGGTCAACGAGGTCTTACCTTGCGTAAACGTTGAATTTGTATCGCCAAACCGATTTCTTATGGCCGCAAAGGCGGCCTGAGACTTTCGCAAACCTGAGAGGCGCGATGGACGCTAAGGGAAAACGAACTTCGAAAGTAAAGTTTAGTGGCCTGGTCTCACTGGTAGCGCTCTCCGTGGCTGGGTGCGTGGGTGGCATCGGCGGATCTGGAACGAAGACCCCGCAGCCGCAGAACGGGCAACTGTCGGTATCCCCGACGACGGCGGCCCTGCGCGGCGACGACACACAATCTTTTAGTGCCGCAGAAGGCGGAGCAACTACCACTCCAGCGGTCACGTGGTCCGTTAACGGTGTGGTGGGCGGTAACGCATCCGTCGGCAGCATCAGCAAAGCAGGTTTGTACACCGCTCCCGAATTTCCCGTGGCCTCCACGGATCTGACGATCACCGCAGTGGAAACCGCGGATGCCACTAAGACGGCGTCCAGCGCCGTCACGCTGGATAACCCCATACCGCAGGTGACCACCATTGCTCCGGCTGCGATACCGGTGGGCGCATTTACGTTAACAGTGAACGGCGCGCACTTTGCCACCGGCGCGCAGGTGCAGTTCGGCTCCACGATGCTGAGTACCACACGGGTGTCAGCGACAAAACTTACGGCCACCGGGACAGCAACGAGCGCTCAGGTTGGCAACGTAGCGGTGACGGTAAAAAATCCTGACCCTGGCACCATATCTTCCGCGTCGGTAATGGCCAAAGTCACCGGCGCTTCCGCTATCTCGGTATCCATTTCACCCGCCAACGCCACGACGCCGCTGGGCGCCACCCTGGTCTTCATAGCTACGGTGACGGGAACCTCCAATCAGGCTGTGACCTGGTCACTGAACGGAAACGGATATGGCAGTCCGACGATTGGCTACACCAATACCGTGGGCGGCTATTCGCCTCCGGGTGCGGTTCCGAATCCCAATGTGCTTACCATCACCGCCACCAGCGTCGCGGATCCAACCAAAAAGGTTTCTGGCACTATCACGGTACTAAATCCTAAACCGACATTGACCGCGGTGAGTCCCAGCAGTATCGGAGTTGGCGCATTCATGCTGACGGTAACGGGGAGGGGCTTCGTGAAGGGCTCCAAAGTTAATTTTGGTGGCCAAGCGCTGACCACCATGTTTGTATCCGGCACAGAACTTACGGCCACCGGTACGGCCACGGTTGCGCAAGCGGGCAATGTGCCGGTGACGGTCACCAATCCTAATCCTGGAACGACCACCTCAGGGGCGCTGAATGCCCAGGTGGTGAACGCGGGGCCGGTGCTTTCGGCGTCCGCGGCGGTGCGCATTCTGGAGCAATCCACGTTTGGGCCGACTCCAGCGCAGGTGAATCAACTGCAGCAGACGGGCATTGACACTTTCCTGCAGGGGCAATTCAGCGCGCCGGCTTCCACGTACCCCGCGCCCGGGGCTATGGATTCCGGCCTAGGCAATGTGCAAACCGCATTTTTCAAGAACGCCGTGAACAATAGCGATCAGCTTCGCCAGCGCATGGCTTTCGCGCTAAACGAACTGTGGGTTGTGGGCCAGAACAAAGTGAATGACCCCCTCGGGTACACCAACTACATTTCCGCACTGACCCGGGACGGGCTCGGAAATTACTACAACGTGATGAAAGATGTGACGTTGACTCCGGCCATGGGCCACTGGCTCGACATGGTTAACAACGACAAGCCCGGAATCGGACAGCACGCCAACGAAAATTACGCGCGAGAACTGATGCAGCTGTTCACTCTCGGTCTTAATCAATTGAACCCGGATGGAACCGCGGTCGTGGATGGCTCGGGAGTTCCGGTGCCCACATATATGCAGAATGACGTCATGGCGTTAGGGCGGTCTTTTACGGGATGGACGTACCCCACCCAACTGGGACAAACGCTCACGAAACACAACCCGGAATATTACGGCGGCAACATGTTGCCGTTTGAATCGAATCACGATTCCAGCGCGAAGACGTTCCTGGGGCAGCCGGTGGCCGCGGGGCAGTCCACGGGGCAGGAACTCGACAGCGTGCTCACGATTATTTTCAATCATCCCAACCTGCCGCCTTTCGTGGCCAAGCAGTTGATCGAAAAACTAGTGACCAGCAATCCGAGCCCCGCTTACGTACAGCGCGTGGCGCAGGCTTTCATCGCTGGAAAATTCAATACTTACGGATCGGGGCAGCGCGGCGACATGAAAGCCGTAGCGGCGGCGATTCTGCTGGATCCCGAAGCGCGCCGCGGCGACGACTCCACCACAGCGGTGGCGACGGACGGAAAACTTCGCGAACCGGTGGTGATGGAAGTTGCGGTGGCGCGAGCGTTTGGCGCGTCTTCGGACGGCACCGGGTTTTGGGGCTGGGGCCAGAATATGTCGCAGGGAGTATTTAACTCCGCCAGCGTATTCAACTTCTTTCCGCCGGAACGCTTGATACCACAAACCACGCTGAACGGGCCGGAATTTGCCATCTTCAACACCAACACCAGCCTGGCGCGCGTGAATTTTATTAATTCCGCGGTGTACGCGCAGATCAGCAATGGCACGAAACTGGATCTCACCGCGGTGATCAACGCCGGTACGCCGGATCAGATGGTGGCGTTGCTGGACACGCAACTGCTGCACGGCACCATGTCGGATTCCGTGAAGCAGAGCATCCTGACGGCGGTTAACACCAGCAGCGCCACGGACAACATCGTCAAGGCGAAGACGGCCGTGTACCTGGTGCTTTCTTCTTCGCAATATCAGGTTCAGCGCTAGCGCGCAAAAAGGGAGACACTTATATGAGCCCGCACACACGAAGAGATTTCCTGAGGCTGGCATGTTGCTCAGCCGCTACCGCGTCGCTGGTCGGCGGACTCAGCAAGTTCGGCCTGGTCAGCGCCATGGCGCAGGGCTCGACGGACTATAAGGCGCTGGTGTGCATCTTTTTCTTCGGCGGCAACGACTCCAACAACATGATCGTGCCGCTTGATTCCGCCGGCTATACGAACTACCAGACCGTGCGCGCCAATCTGGCGCTCGGACAGGCCTCCCTGCTGCCGCTGCAAATCGGCGGGCAGTCGCCGTATGGTTTTCATCCCAAGTTCGCGGAATTGCAGACACTGTTCAACACCAACAAATCTCTCGCGGTCCTGGCGAACGTGGGCACGCTGGTACAGCCCACGACACGCCAGAATTACCAGCAGTACCAAAACTTGCCCCAGAATCTGTTTTCTCACGCGGACCAGCAGGATCAATGGCAGACCACCCAGTTGGCCGGGATGCCCAACGCCGGCTGGGCCGGAAAAGTCGCCGACAAAATTGGGCCGACGTTCAACACCAGCGCGCAATTTCCGCCCATTTTATCGGTTGCCGGCAATCCGATCTTTTGCACTGGCGATGTCACCCGGCCATTCACGATGAATCCGGGCAGCACTCCCGGAGTGCAGGGAGTGGATAGTTCGGCGGCAAGCCAGGCGCGATTCCAGGCGTTGCAGGAGCTGCTGACCTTCGACACTGGCGTGGCCATGGTGCAGGCGGCCAGCGCCGTGACCGGGCAATCGGTAAAGCAGGGCGCGCTGCTTTCGCAAGCGCTGCAAAATATTCCCGCAATACAAACAGTATTCCCCACGGGCAACAGTCTGGCTGCGCAGTTGAAGCAGGTGGCACAAGTGATTGCGGCGCGTAGTGCGCTGAGCGTCAACCGCCAGATTTTCTTTTGTTCGCAGGGCGGCTTCGACACGCACAGCGACCAGCTGAATACGCAGATAGGCCTGTATGGACAAGTGAGTCCGGCGATGGCGGCGTTTTACCAGGCCACCCAGGAGTTGGGCGTGGCGAACAACGTAACCACATTTACGCTCTCGGAATTCAGCCGCACGTTCCAGCCGGGTTCGAATGCGGGCAGCGATCACGCGTGGGGCGGCCATCAAATGATCATGGGCGGCGCGGTGAAAGGGAACGCGCTGTACGGGCAATTCCCGACGCTCACGCCCGGAGGGCCGGACGATACCGGAGGCAACGGGCGCTGGATTCCCTCCACCTCCGTGGATCAATACGCCGCGACGCTGGCATCGTGGTTCGGAGTAGCGAACACGGATCTTCCCAGTATTTTTCCGAACCTCGTAAACTTTCAAACTTCTAATCTGGGATTTTTGGGGTAAGCGAACTGACAAGGATTTCGGCAGAGCACAGGGGACGGCTCTCTGGGTATTTTCTCAGGGGGCCGGTCCTTTTTTAGCCGACGGTTTTTAGAAGCCTGTAAAGTTTGCCGCGTCAGGAAATTATTTTTTCGCGTTGCCTTGGCAGCGCGTCGCGAGTTACTTCTCAGACCTGGTAATGGCCAGGAAGACGCGATCGTCGATGGCCACGGAACGGGTGAAGAGGGTCGCGGCCTGTCCGGCCAGTGCAACGTGATTACCGCTCGCACCAATCGCTGGTCCCGCACGCTTCGCGCTGGTAGTGCCGCCGTCGCTGGGTTGCAGAGAAATACGCGTGGTCTTGGGCGTGCAGCCTGAAGCTCCCAGACAGGTGTCACGAACGAAAACCTGGCGATAACCGCTGTTTTTCGTCGCGGCTGCGGCGGCTGCGGCGTTATTCGTCGCCGAGCGAGGCGTGTGACTCTGCGACACGGCGATAAATGCTAGAAAACGCCCAGAGGCGCTGATGGAGGGAAGCAGGTTGTCGGCACCAGTCAGGCTCCCGTTCGAATCCGTGGACACAATTTGCGTGCTAGGTGAACATGCGCCATCCGCGCCCACGCAGGTATCGTGTAAATAAATCTGGCGGCCCGCCGGAGCGTTGTCCACCAGATTGCTCGCCGCGGAACTGAATGCCACATAGCGCCCGTTGCCGCTGAGTGACGGGGAACTGCTGTCGTCATTGGCGGCGTTTCCGTCAGCAGCGGCGGAGAGCAG
>JBBRPU010000168.1:0-7295 GCA_038227545.1 Candidatus Acidiferrales bacterium | reverse complement strand
TGGCGGAGATGGATTTGAAGTCTTCGGATTTGCCGCTGGGCCAGTCAAGGACTACGCGGTCGATCTTGTCTTGTTTGCCGAGGCCGAAAGTCACGGGCAACTCGGACTGCGAGAGGTAACTGGAGCCGCCGTGGACCAGGCGTGACTGCGTCTGGCCGTTGTAGAAGATGCGCACGCTGGCGCCGATGGCGTCGCGGTTGGATTTTGTGCCGATGAGGCGGAAGCGGATGCTGCGGTGGCCCGCGGATTGATCGTTGCGGAAGAGGTAGGCGGGGCCGTTGTTGGTGGTCATGAGGATGTCGAGGTCGCCGTCGCGGTCGAAGTCAGCGAAAGCCAAGCCGCGACCCACTTTTGATTTTTCGTATCCGCCGCCGGCCTTCGCGGCGACATCGCGAAATTTTCCGGCGCCGGCGTTGAGGAAAAGATGGGGCGGCTGAGCGTAGCCAACGTTGCCGTGAATGTTGCGCACGGTTTCATCAATGTGGCCGTTGGCTACGGCGAGATCCAAATGGCCGTCGAGATTTATGTCGAGAAAGGCGCAGCCAAAACCAAGAGTGCTTTTTGAGGGACCGCCAATTCCGGCGGGCTGCGAGACGTCATCGTACGCGGTGGCGGAAATAGAGCGGTATAGCCCCACCATTTCGTTGTCGAAATTGGTGATAGCGATGCCGGGGCGGCCGGAGTTATCGAAATCGCCAGTGTCCACGCCCATTCCGGCGCGCGCTTTGCCTTCGCTGCTGAAGGCCAGGCCGGCTTCCACGGCGACGTCTTTAAATTTTCCGTTGCGCAGATTGCGATAGAGCTTGTTGGGTTGCGTGTCGTTGGCGACGAGAAGATCGGGCCAGCCGTCCTGATCGTAATCAAACATGGCGACGCCGAGAGATTTGGAGCTGCTGTCGAAAACGCCGCTGGTGGCGGTGACGTCTTCAAAAGTTCCATCGCCGCGATTGTGAAACAGCCAGCAGGTGTCGCCGCGATAGGCTTCCGGAGTGCAATAGGATTTGTGAGTGCCGTCGAGGCTGCAGAAAACGTCATGCTCGGGCGACCAGCGAACATAGTTGCAGATGAAAAGGTCGAGCAAGCCGTCGCGGTCGTAGTCCAGCCACAGCGCGGAAGTGCTGAAGCCTTGATGTTTCTGGAGGCCGGAAGAGGAGGTAACGTCTGTGAATTTCCCGTTGCCATTGTTGCGAAAGAGGCGGCTCTGTCCGACGCAGCTAATAAAAATATCGGGGAAGCCGTCGTTGTTGTAATCGCCGACGGCCACGCCCATGCCGTACAGCTCAACATCGAGGCCGGCGGAGCGGGTGACATCGGTGAATGTGCCGTTGCGGTTGTTGTGAAATAAACGCAGCGTGGATTTCTGGCGCTTGTGGCCGGGCCAGTCCATGCCGTTGACAAGCAAAATATCCTGCCAGCCGTCATTGTCGTAGTCGAGAAAAGCGCAGCCGGAGCCGAGAGTCTCGGGGAGGAATTTTCCGCCAAAAGCGCCGCTGTTGTGCTGGAACTGCAGACCGGCAGCGCCGGTTACGTCGGCAAAGCTGAAGCCCAGCGGAGCAGCCGGCGCGGCAAGAACCTGGCGCGGCGCGAAAGCTGCGCCTAAAGCGAAACCGCCAGCGGCGGCGACGAATTCGCGGCGCTTCATGCTCCGGCTACGCTTCTCATGGCAGAGTGACGAGCCCGTTGCGAATTGCGTAGACGACCAGCTCGGCGGTCTTATGAATACCCAGCGCGTCCATGATATTTGCGCGGTGCACGGCGACGGTGTTGGAACTGAGTTTCAAGTCGGCAGCGATTTCCTTGTTGGATTTTCCGTTGACGATATACTGAAGAATTTCGAGCTCGCGCGCGGTAAGACCTGAGCCGCGCTCGCCCTTCAGAGATGCGGGCCTGGAGACCTGCGGATCAAGGACGGGCCTTCCTAGGGCGACGGTCTTGACTGCGGTGACGAGGTCGAGGTCCATGGCATTTTTTAGGACGTAACCTCGCGCGCCGGCATCGAGAGCCTGGCGCACCAGAGTTTCTTCGGAGTGCATGCTCAACATTAAAATTTCCACCGCGGGAAATTCCTTGCGAATACGCCGCGTGGCTTCAATGCCGTTGAATTCTGGAAGCGCGCAATCCATGACGATGACTTGCGGGCGAAGTTCGAGGGCGAGGCGGACGGCTTCGGGGCCGTCACTGGCTTCCGCGACCACGGAAATGGCAGAGTCGTCTTCGAGCATGCGGCGAAAGCCGCGGCGCACCAGCGCGTGGTCATCTACAAGGAGAACGGTGATTTTAGGCGGCATGGGTTTGCAATTTGTCCTTGGAAATATTCAGGCGCACCAGAGTGCCGCCCTGAGGAGGCCGCGAAATATTGAGACGGCCGCCGATTAATTCGGCGCGCTCGCGCATGGCTACGAGGCCGATGCCGCGAGGCAGGCTTGCTGCCGTCGCGGGCTCGGCGGTGAATCCTTTACCTCGGTCTTCCACTTCCAGCTCGAGCGCTTCGGGCAAAAATTTCAAACGAACCCAGGCTTCGGAGGCGGCGGCGTGGCGACTGACATTATTCAAAGCTTCCTGCACGATGCGATAAATATGCACACCGGCGCTGGTGTCCACCGGAAAAGGCTGCCCGGATTTTTCATAGTGCAGCCGCAGGCCGGTCTGGCGTTCCACCGTAGGAATATACCAGTCGAGAGTGCTTTCGAGGCCGGCTTCTTCGAGGAGGACCGGATGCAGCGCTTGAGAAAGGCCGCGAATGTTGTTCAACGTGGATTGCGCAATTTCGCGAACTTCCTGCAGGTCTGCGCGCAGGGGCGAGCCCTCGGGCGCCTGCTTTCCGGCGCGCGAAAGCATGGCGCCGATGGCGGTGAGGACCTGGCCAAATTCATCGTGAAGCTCGCGGGAGATGTGGCGCAGGGTGGACTCCTGCGTGGAGATTAATTTTTGCGCCAGTTCGCTGCGCTGCTCGGAGAGCTCCGCGAGCCGAGCGAAAATCTGGCGATTAGCGCGTATGAGGTAGAGGCTGGTGAGGACGATGGCAATCAGCGTGGCGGCAAGGAACAGATAAAGCTGGCGTTGCACGCTATCGTAAATGTGAGTGATGCGCGCCGCAGCTTGCTCTTCGCCTTCGTTGTTTTCAACGAGCAGACGGGACACCGCCGTACTCAAGGCCTGCTGGCGGGATTGCAGCGAGAGGCGAATTTGTTCGCGGGCTTCGTTTTCTTTGCTGGCGGTAGTAAGGGCGAACATGCGATTCATGGCATCCCAGAATTGCGCGAGGGATTGCGTGAGGTAGAGACGCTGCTCAGGAGTGCGGTTGGCGCCGGCGAATTGTTCTTCCAGATTGAGTCCGGCATCAAGATCGTCGTGGATGCGATCGAATTGCGCGGACCAGGCAGTGAGCGGGTAAGGCTCCGCGGTGTCCAGCATGTCGCGCATAGCCAGGGCGATGGAGTTCAGATCGTTCTGGATGCGCAGAAGCTGCAGGGAGTCTTTGCGATTGCGATCCACCATTTCGCTTTGCAAGCGGCGCAGGCCGGAAAGCTGCACGGTGATGTAGGAAGCATAGGCGACGACGGCCGCGAGGGTGATGATGAGTCCGAAGAGCAGGCCGGTGGTCGGAGAACGCTGAGAAGAGAATTTTTGCTTGATGACCGGAGGCGTGGGCGGCACGGGGAAAGAATACCTCAGGCGGTGATGCGGTTGCGTAGCGCGGCGACCAGAATGAGCATGGCGAAGCAGCCGGCCAGCGGCACGAGCAATCCGATGCGCAGGCTGTGCGCGTGTTGCGAAACGAAGCCGACGGTCCATGGAACCGTGGCGCCGCCGAGAGCGGCCATGGAGAACATGACGCCGCCGAGACGGCGTGCGCGCTCGCCGTACCATTTGGAGAGCCAGGAAATGAAGATGGGATAGACACCGGCGAGTCCAAAGCCGGCGAGAAGGACGCCGAGGATCACTCGAGGGCGATCGGTGGCGAGCAGGAGACAAGTGGCGCCCAGCGCGGAAAGCAGGAGGCCGAAAATTACGAATAGATTTTCTTTGACGCGCGAAACTACCAACGCGGAGATGCCGCGTCCGGTTAATAAGCCGGCCCAGAAGAACGTTGGCACGATAGTGTAGGCTGCGCCGGAGCCTAGGCGACGAGCGGCTTCAGCGGCCCAGCCAGAAATGCCGCCTTCGGTGCCGACATAAAGATAAAAAAGTAACGCGAGGGCGATGGGAACGTGGATAGGATGACGATGCTCTGCTGAACTTTGCGCGATGGCTTCGCGGGAAGTTGCCGCGGCGGACGATTCGAACTTCATGGTGGCGAACAGAATGGTGAGAAGTAACGCGGCGAGGGAAATTCCTAGAAGAGCGGTGGTGAAGCGATTTATTTTTAGTCCTGCGAGCAGCAGAACGGGGCAGACAATGGCGCCGACGCCCCAGGCCATGTTCAACAGCGTGAGCGCGGCCGCGCGGCGCGCGCCGGAAATTTCCGCGATGCAAAGATTGGTGGCGGGAATGGCCAAACCGAAGCCGAAGCCGGAGACGGCGGTGGCGAACAAAGCGACGTTCTGGCTGGAGCTGTTGAGGCCGGCGACGCCCGCGGCCATGAGCAGAAAACCGAGAACCAGGGAATCGCGATAGCCGCGTAGGGATAAAATTACGCTGGAGAGAAGGACTCCCAGCATGGAGCCGGAAAATTGTGTGGTGAAAAATAATCCTGCCTGGGAGTCGGTAAGATTCCAACGCGCAATGAAGACAGGGAGAACGGGGCCGAGAAGGGTGGTGACCATGCCGGTGACAATGAAACCGGCGAATAGCGCGAGGCGCACGAATTTGAGATGGTTGGTTTCCGCGATGGAGCGTTCGGGCATGACGAGGGGTCATTCTGAGGGAGACGCGAGTGGCAAGCAATGTGGCATTTTTTTGGGAGATGATTTAAGCAGAGAAATTGCGCAGCGGGTGAGTGGCGATGATTGATGTGGGATTGATTGGATTTGGGCTGGCGGGGCGGGCGTTTCATGCGCAGGTGATTCGCGCGCTGCCGGGATTGCGGCTGGCGGCGATTTTGCAGCGCAGCGGAAACGAGGCGGCAGAGAAATATCCGGATGTGCGGGTGGTGCGCAGCGTCGAGGAACTGCTGGGGATTCGCGAGATTCGGTTGGTGGTGATTGCCACGCCGAATGACACTCATGCGCCGCTGGCGCGCGCGTGCCTGGAAGCGGGGCGCGATGTGGTGGTGGATAAGCCGTTCGCGACGACGCTGGCAGAAGCGGAAGAACTTGTGGCGCTGGCGCAGAAATTGGGACGGCTGATCACGGTGTATCAGAACCGGCGATATGACGGGGATTTTCAAGCGATACGGAAGATTGTTGCGGAAGGGACGTTGGGGACTATCGTGCGGTTTGAAACGAATTACGATCGTTACCGGCCGCAGTTGAAAGTTGGCGCATGGCGCGAGCGCGTTGTGCCGGGAGCGGGAATTTTGTTTGATCTGGCGCCGCACCTGATTGATCACGCATTGGTGCTTTTTGGTTTGCCGGAGGCGGTGACGGCGGATGTGCGGGTGGAACGCGCCGGTGCGCTGGTGGATGATGCATTCGATATCATGCTGCACTATCCGGCGGGGATGCGGGCGGTGCTGCGCTCGACGATGTTGGCTGCGGCACAGCGGCCTCGATTTGTTTTGCAGGGGACGTGCGGGGCTTTTTTCAAGCAGACATTTGATCCGACGGAAATTAATTTACGGAATGGCGTTGTCGCGGAGAGTGGGCCGTGGGGCGCGGAGCCGGAGGAAGATTGGGGCGTGCTAACTACCGTGGAGAGCGGTGTGGAGGTGCGGCGTAGCGTGGCGTCGGTGGCGTGCGATTATCGCGACTACTATGCGAATGTGCGGGATGCGATGCTGGGGGAGGCGGAGTTGGCGGTGACGCCGAAGGATGCGTTGAACTTGATGCGTGTTTTGGAAATGGCTAGGGAGAGTAGTGTGAAGCGGTGCACGATTCCCTGGTAGAGATGCGTATAATCTTCCTGAAGAGTGACTCAGGAGCGTTGCTTGCCGAAGATAGAACTCGCGCCCTCCATACTGTCCGCCAACTTTGCGCAGCTTGGCGTGGACGCCAAGGCCGCGCTGGATGCGGGCGGGACGGTGCTACACGTGGACGTGATGGACGGGCATTTTGTGCCGAACATTACGATTGGGCCGCCGGTGGTGGCATCTTTGCGCAAAACTATTCCCGAGGCGATTTTTGATTGCCACTTGATGATTGAGAGGCCGGATGAATTGATTCCGGCGTTTGCCGCAGCGGGGGCGACGTGGATTTCGGTGCATCAGGAAGCTTGCGTGCACCTGGATCGTACGTTGCACTTGATTGAAGCGCACGGGTGCAAGGCTGGAGTGGTCATTAATCCTGGGACGCCGCTGGAGATGCTGGATGAGGTGCTCGATATTGTTCACCATGTGCTGGTGATGTCGGTGAATCCTGGTTTTGGCGGGCAGAAATTTATTCGCGGGTCGTTGCGAAAGATTGAAGCGTTGGCGAAGCGGCGCGCGGCGCGGGGTTTGAATTTCAGGATTGAAGTGGATGGCGGGGTTGCGTTGGAGACGATTGCTAGCGTGGTGCAGGCGGGAGCGGAATTGTTGGTGGCGGGGAATGCGGTTTTTGGTGATGGGAAGATCCAGCAGAACGTGAGCAGGCTTTTGCAGGCCGCGCGCGGCGCGACGATGACGCGGGTTTGATGGTGACGGGGTAAATCTTGGCTCCGCGTCAATCGAACGCCTTGGCTCCGCGATCAATCGAAGAGAGGTTCCTCGACTACGCAAGCCGACAACTTCGCGGGAGCGAAGTTGGAAAGAAGAAGCGTCGGCTTGACTCCGCTCGGAATGACAGGTCTGGGGGTTGGACTGAGCGTGGCCGCGTTTGAGTTTGACCGGGTTTGATGGTGACAGGGCAAATCTTGGCTCTGCGGTCAATCGAAGGCCTTGGCTTACAGGGTCAATCGAAGGTCTTGGCTTACGCGATCAATCGAAGAGAGGTTCCTCGACTGCGCAAGCCGACAACTTCGCAGGAGCGAAGTTGGAAAGAAGAAGCGTCGGCTTGACTCCGCTCGGAATGACAGGTCTGGGGGTTGGACTGAGCGTGGCCGAGTTTGAGTTTGACCGGGTTTGATGGTGACGGGGCAAATCTTGGCTCTGCGGTCAATCGAAGGCCTTGGCTCCGCGATCAATCGAAGAGAGGTTCCTCGACTACGCAAGCCGACAACTTCGCGGGAGCGAAGTTGGAAAGAAGAAGCGTCGGCTTGACTCCGCTCGGAATGACAGG